>NZ_VWWG01000010.1:0-83788 GCF_011753085.1 Burkholderia sp. Tr-862 | reverse complement strand
GCAACCGCGGGCGTCGGTGCCGCATGCCGCGCCGCGCCCGCGTCCGCCGCCGCGCCGCCATGCTCGCGATGAAACGCGAAAGCCAGCGGCACGCGCGCCGAACGCATCCCGTGCCGCATCGCGACGCCCGTTTCGGCCGGACCGACGAACAGCATCCCGTCGTCGGCGAGCCAGCTTTCGAGCGAACCGATCACGCGGTCCTGCGCGTCGCGGTCGAAGTAGATCAGCACGTTGCGGCAGAACACGAAATCGTAGCGAATGCCCGTATCGACGCCCGGCTCGATCAGGTTCGCCTGGCGAAACTGGACGCGCGCGCGCACGCGCTCGTCGAGCAGCCAGCCGTCGGCGGCCGGCGTGAAGTAGCGGGCGCGGAACTCGGTCGCCGTGCCGCGAAACGCATTGCGCCCGTAGCAGCCGAGCCGCGCCTGTTCGATCGCGCGCGCGCTCAGGTCGATCGCGTCGATCATGAAGCTGGCCGGATCGAGCCCGGCGTCGAGCAGCGCCATCGCCGCCGAATACGGCTCCTCGCCGGTCGAGCACGGCGCGCTCAGCACGCGGATCACGCGCCCGGGCGTCGCGGCAAGCCGCTCGAGCGCAAGCCGCGCGAGCGTCACGAACGCCTCGCGATCGCGGAAGAACCACGTCTCCGGCACGACGAACAGCTCGATCAGCGCGCGCCGTTCGTCGGCCGACGCGTTGAGCTGCTGCCAGTAGGCGTCGAGCGCTTCCGGCGTGACGGGCGGCCGCGCCGCCGACGGCAGCCGCTCGCAGTCGCCCTGCAGCGCATGCACGCGCTCGGTCAGCGCGCGGCTCAGGAAATCGTTGCCGAGCGAATCGGGGTCGATGCCGGTCTCGCGCAGCAGCCAGCCGCGAAATCGCGAATCGGACTCTTTCATGCGGACTCCCCTCCGTGGCCCGGCAGGCCGTCGAACAGATACAGGCGCGCAACGTCGTCGATCAGATCGGATACCGACACCTGCTGCACGATTCCGTCGGGCGTGTTCGCGACGTGCCCGAGCCAGCGCGTGCGCGCGGTCGACACGCCGCTGGCGCGGAATGCCGTGCGGTCGATTCGCAGCGTCTGCGTCGCGCGCTCGATGATCAGGCCGATCACGCGCTCGCGGTCGAGCGGCTCGACGCGGTAGCGCACCATCACCAGCCGCGTCGAACGCAGCGCATGCGCGCGCCGCCCGAGCGCCAGCATCGGCACGTCGATCACGGGCACCGGCTGACCGCCCCGCATCAGCAGCCCGGCGATCCAGTCGGGCGCGCCGGGCACGACCTTGGTGGTCGCGAGCGGCAACACTTCGTCGATGTCGGCCGCGTCGAGCGCATAGCGCTCGCCGTCGAGCTCGAACATCAGGAACAGCGCATGCGCGCCGCCGTGCGACTCGGCGCGCGTCACGCGTCGACCTTGAAGCGCGACACGCTGGTGCGCAACTGGTTCGCGACGAGCGTCAGGTCATCGATCGCCTGCGACGACTGGCGCAGCGATTCGGCCGTCTGCTGCGCGGCTTCCGATAGCTGCGACAGCGCCTGCGTGATCTGCTCCGCACCGTTCGCCTGCGTCTGCATCCCTTCGTTGACCATCTGGAAGCGCGGCGAGAGCGTCTGCACCTCGGCGATGATCTGCGACAGCTGGCCGCCGACCTGCTGCACGTCGAGCATTCCGCGGCGCACTTCCTCGGAGAACTTGTCCATCCCCATCACGCCCGCCGACACGGCCGACTGGATTTCCTTCACCGTCTGCTCGATGTCGTAGGTCGCGACCGCCGTCTGGTCGGCGAGGCGGCGGATCTCGGTCGCGACGACCGCGAAGCCGCGGCCGTACTCGCCGGCCTTCTCGGCCTCGATCGCCGCGTTCAGCGACAGCAGGTTGGTCTGGTCGGCCACCTTGGTGATCGTCGCGACGACCTGGTTGATGTTCAGCGCCTTCTCGTTGAGGATCGCGAGCTTCGCATTCACCGAACCGGCCGCGTCCATCACGCTGCGCATCGTCTCGCCCATCCGCGTGAGGCCGCTCTGGCTCGCGCCCGCGAGCGTCGCCGACTGTTCGGCCACGCCGGCCACCTCGTTCATCGTGCGCAGCAGGTCGCGCGAGGTCGCGAAGATCTCGCGCGACGTCGCACCGATCTCGGTCGTCGTCGCCGCGGTTTCGTTGGCGGTCGCCTGCTGCTCACGCGACGTCGCCGCGATTTCGGCAACCGACGTCGTCACCTGCAGCGACGACTGCTGCGCGCGCGCGACCAGCTCGGTCAGTTCGTCCGCCATCCGGTTGAAGCCCGTCTCGAGCGTGCCGAACTCATCATGGCGGCGCAGGTCGAGGCGGCGCGTCAGGTTGCCGGTGCGCATCACGTCGTGCACTTCCACGAGCCGCGCCATCGGCACGGTGACCGCGCGGAACAGCCCGTAGCCGAGCGCGAGCGCGGACAGCAGCACGATGCCCAGCGCCAGCGCGAGCACGACCTCGGTGTCCTGCACGGACTGGCGAATCAGCTTCGCGGAGTTGTCGGCGAACTTGCGGTTCTCCTGCACCAGGACGTTCGCGTTGCGCACGACCTCGGTCCACACGGGCAGCGTCCGCGCGTAGGCTGCGACGGCTTCCTCGCGCGACACGTGGCTCTTCTGGATCGCATCGTTGAGCAGCGGTACGTAGCGGTCGTAGGAACCGCGGAACGTCGAGAAACGCTGCCGGTCGTCATCGCGGAACGTCGTGTTCTGGTAGTCGACCGACAACGACTCGACCTCCTTGAGCGCCTCGGCAATCTTCGCGAAATCGCGCTGCACGAGTTCGGGATCGGTATCGACGAACGTCGCCTGCTGCAGCATCGCGAACGATTCGTTGACCGAGCCGCGCAGCGACGCCGCGAGATAGACGCCGGGCAACGAGTCGCGTTCGATGCTGATGGCTTCGGTGTTGATCGCATGCAGACGCTCGTAGGACACGCCGGCGGTCACCAGCATCAGCACGAACAGCACGCCGAAGCTGAGCAGGATGCGGTTGCCGAGCGTCAGCCGGCCAGCGCCGATCGTCGGATGCAGGCTTTCATTGGTCGCGCGGGGCGTCACGGTGGCCATGTTCGTTATGGGCTTTCTAAAATCAGCGTTGAAAAAAACCGCGCCCGCCTGCACGCCGCACGGCGCGCCACGAGCGCATCGTCTGCGGGCGGCACGGCACCGGCGGGCCGCGCCGCGAAATCACCGGTCCGCTTGCGCCGGCAGCCGAAGCGCGACCATGAAGCCGCGCGCCGTATTGCGCATCAGGATCTGGCCGCGATGCCGCGCGGCCGTCGCGCGCACGAATGCAAGCCCGAGGCCGAAGCCGCTGCGCGCCGCGCCGTGCACGGATTCGAGCCGCACGAACGACTCGGTCGCCGCCGTGCGCTGCTCGGGCGCGATGCCGTTGCCGGCATCCTCGACGCCGATCAGCAGGGCACCGTCGTCGTCGCCCAGCGTGCAATGCACGTCCGTGCCGGCCGGACCGTATTTCAGCGCGTTGTCGATCAGGTTCGCGACCGCGCGCGTGAGCATCATGCGGTCGCCCATCGTCACGCACTCGGTGTCGGGCACGTGGGCCACGACGCGGCTTCCGAAGCCGGCCGCCCTTTCCCACAGCTGGTCGACCGCGTCGAGCACGATCTCGTTGAGACTCAGGACCTCGTGCGCGCGGCGTTCCGACTGCGCGCGGGTCAGGTGGATGAAGCCGTCGGCCAGCGCCAGCGCGCGCCGTGCATGGCCGGCAATGCGCTCCATGATCGCCGGCATGTCGCCGTGCTCGGTCCGGTAAACCTCGAGCAGCGCAAGAATCGACGTCTGCGGCGAGCGCATGTCGTGCGACAGGAAATCCAGCGCTTCGTCGCGCTGCCGCGACATCAGGTACGAATTCGAGTGATAGCGGATGCGCGCGGTCAGCTCCATCGCGTCCGGGAGCTTCACGAGATAGTCGTTCGCGCCGGCGATGAATGCCTCGCGCTTGACGATCGGCTCCTCTTTCGCCGACAGCACGATGATCGGCACGCGTGCGGTGTCGGCGTCCGCGCGCCACGCGCGAACGAGGTCGAGGCCGTCGATTTCCGGCATCACGAGATCCTGCAGGATGACCGTCGGCTTCACGTCGCGCGCGACCGCCATCGCCCGGTGTGCGTCGGTGCACACATGCAGGTCGATATCGTGCTCGCTGCGCAGCGCGCGGCGGATCACCTCGCCGACGAACGGCTGATCGTCGACGAGCAGAACCGATAGCCCCGATTCGAGACAATCCGGCGCATTTTCACCGCTCGATTCTTTCATAAATACCGTTTCAAACGCCAAATCTCCAATTGATTCTTTCATAGGAGTTGTTTATCCGACTTGGACGCCATCTTAATTTAGCGGTTGAGAAATCCGCCTGTTGTTGCCGACTTGGCCTGTCGGCATTGCCTCACGGGGATCCGAGCGCCGATTTTCCCCCGACGACGGTCGTATTACCTCCGCGGGCTTTCTCTCAATAAAGATAACCGGCTGATTCTAAATGAAATTAGAACACAGCATCTATCTCCTTCCGGTTTAGTTTTGCCAAATATGGTGAAAGAGAGGGATTCAGTTAAATCAGATCATTTCCGGACGCGAAAGACGATAACGTTTGCGAGGCCGGTGCCACGAGGCTTGCATGCGCTGCAAGGCTCGCGTGTCGGAGGTATTGGGGCCGGACTCCGATGCGACGGAATCGGGGGAGAGGGAGGGGAAAAGTAGCGCGCCGCGACCGGATCAGCCGCGACGCGAACGCCCGGAGCGCGGCCGGCCGGAACCCGCAACCGCAACCGCGAGGGCCGTGCGGCAGCCTACCCGCGCGCGTGCTGCGCGGATACTTCCTGCAGATCGAGATCACGCTCGAGCATGTGCAGCATCTCGTCGTGGATGCGGCCGGAACGATGCAGGCGCAACAATTCCGCGCGTCCGGCCTTGATCGCGGCCAGCACGACGTCGTAGTGCGCGGTGCGCACCTCCGCCGGATACGCAGGCTCGTTCTTCGCCCGCTCGGTCAGCTGCGCGCGATACGTGTATTGCTCCAGCAGGCGCGGGTGAATCACGTTGCCGCTCTCGTCGCGCACCAGCGGCTGGATCGCCGCGAGCTGCGCCGCCTCGATGTGCGCCCACGCCATCGGCTCGGTCAGGTGATGCGCGGCGCGCGCTTCGTGCTGAGGCAGGCGCAGCAGCCGGATCAGCGGCCCGATGGTCGTGCCCTGCAGTAGCACGGTGACGAGGATCACCGCGAACGACGCGACCAGGATCACGTCGCGGCCCGGCATCGCCTCCGGCAACGACAACGCGATCGCCAGCGTCACGACCCCGCGCATCCCGGCCCAGCTCATGATCGTCGCGGCCTTCCAGTCGGGTGCGAAACCGCGCCCGACGATCCCGCGCACCGGCAGCTTCAGCGCCTCGACCGCATAGATCCACACGAAGCGCGACACGACCACCGCCGCCAGCACCGCGAGCACCGGCGGCACCATCGTGGCGAGCACCTGCTCGAAACCGCCGAGCCGGTGGATCGCGCCGCGCAGCGACAGCCCGATCAGCACGAACACCATCGCCTCGAGCAGGAACACGATGACCTGCCAGAATGCGGTGCCGCGCGTGCGCACGGCGGCCGAAAACACCTCGTGCTGATGCCAGCCGACGATCATGCCGGCCGTCACCGTCGCGATCACGCCCGACACCTCGAGCATCTCGCCCGCGATGTATGCGATCCAGCCGGCGATCACCGCGACGGTAATCACCAGATAGTCGTCATCGAGCAGCTTCAGGAACCACACGACGAGCTTGCCGACCAGGTAGCCGACCACGACGCCGCCGAGCCCGAGCTCCGCGAAGCGCACGACCGCGTGCTCGAAACTGAACGCCCCCGTCAGCGCGGCGGCGACCGCGAAGCGGAACAGCACCAGGCCGGCCGCGTCGTTCAACAGGCTTTCGCCTTCGAGCAGCACCATCAGCCGGCGCGGCAGCGCGACGCGTTCGAGCACCGCCTTCGCGGCCACCGCGTCGGGCGGCGACACGATCGCGCCGAGCGCGAAGCATGCGGCCCATGGCAGCGACGGCACGACCCAGTGCACGGCAAAACCGACCGCGAACGTCGTGAACACCACCGCGCCAATCGCGAGCATCAGGATGCCGCCGACGTTGCGCTTGAACTCCTCCCATACGGAGAAATACGCGCCGTCCATCAGCAGCGGCGGCAGGAACACGAGCAGCACGAGCTCCGGATCGAGGTTGATCGGCGGCAGACCGGGAATGAACGCGATGCCGATGCCGCCGATCAGCAGCGCGGCCGCAGGCGGCAACCGCAACCGCTTGGCGATGCATTCGAGCGCGACGATCGCGAGAAACGACAACAGAACCAGCTTGAACGCCGAGACGGGGGACATGAATCGACCTCGTGAAGAATGAATGCGCACGCCAACCGGTGTCGTACCCTGGTTGGCCATTTCGCGCGATTACATCACGATGCGATGCCGGGAGTCGAGCGCGTTCGGCAGGCGCGGCGCGCGGTGCCGCGTCGATACCACACGGCGAGGAGTCGCCGCGCACGTCCGCAGGTGTCGAAATGAAAAACGGCACGCGGGCCGGCGCGATCCCGCGATCGCCCGCCCGCGTGCCGTCTTGCCGCCTGCGATCGCGCTAGCGGCGCCGCACGACCATCAGCCGTGGCTCGGTCATGTCCTCGATCGCGTAGCGGATCCCTTCGCGGCCGAGACCCGAGTCCTTCACGCCGCCATACGGCATGTTGTCGACCCGGAACGACGGCACGTCGTTGATCACGACGCCTCCCACCTCCAGTTCATCCCACGCGCGCTGCGCATGCGCGAGCGAATCGGTGAACACGCCGGCCTGCAGCCCGAAGTCGCTGTCGTTCACGCGCGCGAGCGCATCGTCGAAGCGGTCGAACTTCTCGAGGATCGCGACCGGGCCGAACGCCTCCTTGCGGTACAGGTCCTGCTCGCGGCCGACGTTTTCCAGCAGCGTCGCCTCGAACATCGCGCCGTCGACCTTGCCGCCCGCGATGATCTTCGCGCCCGCCGCGACGGCCGCATCCATCCAGCCGGACAGCCGGCGCGATTCGGATTCGGAGATCATCGGGCCGACGAACGTCGACGGATCCTTCGGATCGCCCATCTTCAGCGAACGCGTCTTCGCGATCAGCTTGTCGCGCAGCGCGACGTACAGGTCCGCATGCACGAGGATGCGCTGCACGCCGATACAGCTCTGGCCCGACTGGTAATACGCGCCGAACGCGAGACGCTCGACCACGTAGTCGAGCTGGTCGTGCTGATCCGCGTCGACGATCGCCGCCGCGTTGCCGCCGAGTTCGAGCACGACTTTCTTCTTGCCGGCCTTTTCCTTCAGCGCCCAGCCGACGGCCGGCGAGCCCGTGAACGACAGCAGCTTGAAGCGCTCGTCGGTCGTGAACAGGTCGGCGCCGTCGCGATGCGCGGGCAGCACCGAGAACGCGCCCTTCGGCAGGTCGGTTTCCGCGAGCACCTCGCCGATGATCAGCGCGCCGATCGGCGTGCGGCTCGCGGGCTTCAGCACGAACGGACAGCCGGCGGCCAGCGCGGGGGCGACCTTGTGCGCGGCGAGGTTCAGCGGGAAGTTGAACGGCGAGATGAACGAGCACGGGCCGATCGGCACGCGCCGCGTATAGCCCGTGTAGCCTTGCGCGCGCGCCGAGATCTCGAGGTTGATCACTTCGCCGTCGATGCGCACCGATTCCTCGGACGCGACGCGAAACGTATCGATCAGCCGCGTCACTTCGCCCTTCGAATCGTTGATCGGCTTGCCGGCCTCGATGCACAGCGCCTCGGCCAGCTCGTCGAAACGCTCGCGAAAGCGCGCGACGCAGTGATCGAGCACCGCCTGCCGCTTGTAGGCCGGCAACTCGCGCATCGGCTTCGCGGCATCGACCGCCGCGCCGATGGCCGCATCGATCGCCTTCGCGTCGGCGAGCGCGACGCGCGTCGCGACCTTGCCGCTGAACTTGTCGGTCACGTCGAGATCGGTGTTCGCGTAGACGGCTTCGTTGGCCAGGTAATACGGATAGGTATCCTTCAACATGGAACGCTCCTTCCGGTGAACTGCGGATTCAGAGTTGCGCCGACAGGCGCTTGATTTCGCGGTTGAGCACGCGCTCGTTGTCCGAATAGTCGATCGGCACGTCGATCACGTGCACGCCCGGCGTCGCGAAGCAGTCGCGCAGCAGCGGCTCGAGATCGTCGGCCGCTTCGACGCGATGCCCATGCGCGCCGTAGCTCTGCGCATACGACACGAAATCGGGATTCTTCAGCGTCATCGCGAAATCGGGGAAATTCATGTTCTCCTGCTTCCAGCGGATCATCCCGAACGCATCGTCGCGCAGGATCATCACGACGAGGTCGAGCTTCAGCCGCACGGCCGTTTCGAGTTCCTGCGAATTCATCATGAAGCCGCCGTCGCCGCACACGGCGATCACCTTGCGCTGCGGATGCACGATCTTCGTCGCGATCGCCGACGGCAGGCCCGCGCCCATCGATGCGAGCGCGTTGTCGAGCAGCAGCGAGTTCGGTTCGTGCGCACGCCAGTAGCGCGCGAACCAGATCTTGTACATCCCGTTGTCGAGGCAGACGATCCCGTCGAGCGGCAGCGCGTTGTACAGGTCGTTCACGATCCGCACCGGATACATCGGGAAGCGCGGGTCGTGCTGGCCCTTCTGCAGGTGCGCGTCGAAATGCTCCTTGATCATCGTGAAGCGCTCGAAATCCCAGTGCGGCTGGGGCGTGACCGCTTCCTTCATCTGCCACACCGCGTTCGCGATGTCGCCGACCACCTCGATCTGCGGGAAATAGACGGGATCCACCTGCGCGCCGAGGAAGTTCACGTGGATCACCGTTTTGTCGTCCGCGCGCATGAAGAACGGCGGCTTCTCGATCACGTCGTGGCCGACGTTGATGATGCAGTCCGCATGCTCGATCGCGCGATGCACGAAGTCGCCGTCCGACAGTGTCGCGTTGCCGAGCCACAGCGGATGCGTTTCGTCGATCACGCCCTTGCCCATCTGCGTCGTGAAGAACGGGATGCCCGTCTTGTCGACGAATTCGAGCAGCATCTTGCAGGTCGTCTTGCGGTTGCCGCCCGCACCGATCATCAACAGCGGATGGCGCGCGGCCTGGATCGCGTCGATCGCGTGCGCGACTGCCTTCTCCTCGGCGACCGGCCGCCGGCTGTAGCTGCGCGGAATCGGCTTGCCGTCACCCTCCTCGTGCGCGATGTCCTCCGGCAGTTCGAGGTGCGCGGCGCCCGGACGCTCCTCCTCCGCGCGGCGAAACGCCTCGCGCACCGCCGACGGAATGTTGCCGATCGACACGATCTGCCGCGTGAACTTCGTCAGTGGCTGCATCATGTCGACGACGTCGACGATCTGGAAGTGGCCCTGCTTGCTGGACTTGATCGGCTTCTGCCCGGTAATCATCAGCATCGGCATGCCGCCGAGCTGCGCGTACGCGGCGGCCGTCACGAAGTTGGTCGCACCCGGCCCGAGCGTCGCGAGACATACGCCGGTGCGGCCCGTCAGGCGGCCGTAGGTGGCGGCCATGAATCCGGCCGCCTGCTCGTGCCGGGTCAGCACGAGCTTGATCTTCGATCGCCGCAGCGATTCGAGCAAATCGAGGTTTTCCTCGCCGGGAATGCCGAACACGTACTCGACGCCTTCGGCTTCCAGCGCCTTCACGAACAGATCCGATGCTTTCATGGGGGACTCTCGGTTGATGCCGCCTGCCCGGCTTACGGGCGCGCGACGTTCAGAACGCGCGCCGGCCTACGGCACGCGGACGCTTTACCTACTGGACACAAACCACGACACGGCACGCGCGCGGCAAGCACGCGCGGTCGACAAGGACGCTTTTGATTGTAGACGGATTCGCGCAATCCCGACTTCGACCGAATGGCCAGGGCCGGCCTCGCGACAGGGTCGGCCTGACGGCCAATTCGACGTCAAGCGGCGCGCGCGGCCCTACTGTAGGGGCACCCGAATTCCATTCATCGAACCTGTGAACCATGGTTGACATGCTGCGATCCATGCCATACAGTGCACCTACATTCAGTATCCGGACTACCGACGTCTTCGACGCGTGGTTTGCCGGCCTGCAGGATCGCGTCGCGAAGCGCCGCATCCAGGCGCGCATCGACCGGCTGTCGATGGGCAACCCGGGCGACTGGAAATCCGCCGGCTCCCCCGTCGTCGAAATGCGTATCGATCACGGGCCCGGCTATCGCGTCTACTACGTCAGGCGCGGAACGATATGGGTGATCCTGCTCTGCGGCGGCGACAAGTCGACGCAACAGGCGGACATCGGCGCCGCGCACGCGATGTTCGCGCGGCTCGACCTGGAGTGATCGATGGACAAGATCAAGACCCGGCCGTGGGATTCGGCCGAACACCTGAAAACCGACGATGACATGGCCGACTACTTCGAGGCCTGTCTGCAGGAAGGCGGCGACGACCCGGCCTTCATCGCGCATGCGCTCGGCGTGATCGCCCGCGCGCGCGGCATGTCGCAGGTCGCGCGCGACGCGGGCCTGTCGCGCGAAGGGCTGTACAAGGCGCTGTCGCACGACGGCAATCCGAGCTTCGGCACGATCCTGAAAGTGATCAAGGCGCTCGGCCTGCAACTGCACGGCGCGAAGGCGCACGCGTGATTCGCCGGCGCGCGCGGGCGCGCCAGGTACACGATGGCCGCGTCAATGCAGCCATCCGCCAGCCCAATGCGGCACCAGCGACACCAGGTACAGCCCGAGCCCGATCAACCCGCCGACCAGCGTTCCGTTGATGCGGATGTACTGCAGGTCCTTGCCGATGTTCAACTCGATCTGCCGCGACATTTCGCGCGCATCCCAGTTGCGAACCGTATCGCGGATGTGACGCATCAGGAAATCCGCGAAATCCGGTGCGATCTCGTGCACGGCCTTCTCGATATGCTCGTTCATCGACGCGCGCAACGCCGGGCTTTCCGCGAGCCGCGCGCCGAGCCAGCCGCCCAGCGTCGCGGCCTGCCGGTGCAGCGACGAATCCGGGCGCGCGAGATCGGCCTTCAGCCACGCGCGCAACTGGTCCCACAGATCGCGCGCATAGTCGTTGAACGCGTCGCCGTCGCGGATGTAGCGCTTGATCTCGTCGCCCTTCGCGATGAACACGGGATCATGCTTCAGCCGTTCCGTCAGCCGCACGACCGTGCGGTCGAAGCGCTGCCGCAGCTCGTGTTCGGGATCGGCCGCCACCCCCTCGAGCACGCGGCTCACCGCGCTCGCCAGCATGCGCGCGCCGTTCTCGCCGAACCACTGCGTCGGCATGATCTTCTCGACCTTCGGATATTGGGTCTTCAGCCATTCGACGATGAAGCCCGCGATCACTTCGCGGTTCTCCTCCTTGTCGAGCACGTCGACCACCTGTTCGATCGCGTCGTCGAGCAGCGCCTGGTGCCGGCCGTCCTTCGTCAGCGTGTCGAGAATCACGCCGGCCGATTGCGACAGGTCGATCCGGTCGATCACCGCGCGGAACGCATCGTGGACGAACGACTGGATCCGCGCATCGTCGGTCATGTCGAGCGCGAAGCTCATCAGCTTCGTCACGTAGCCGCCGAGCGCGTCGGTGTTCGCCGGTTCGCCGAGCCATGCGCCGAGCTTGCTGGCTGGATCGTGCTGGCGAATCTGCGCGGCGAGCGCGTCGGGGCCGAGGAATTTCTCGCGCACGAACACCGCGAGGTTGTCGGCGATCTTGTCCTTGTTCTTCGGAATGATCTCGGTGTGGCGCGACACGAACGGGATCGGCACGCGCCGGAACAGCGCGACGACCGCGAACCAGTCGGCCAGCGCGCCGACCATCGCGGCCTCGGCCACCGCCTTGAAACCGTCGACCCACGGGCCGCGCGGCAGCAGGATCGTCGTGACGAACACCGCGACGGCGGCCAGCAGCAGCCATAGCGCGCGGCGCTTGCTGCGCTTCAGTTCGAGGGCTTTGTCTGGCGTCATGGGCGACCGGTGAAACGGCAATGCCGCTAATATGCACCGATCGCCGGCCCGCGACAAACCCGCGCGCATTGCGCGCGCCGGGAAGGTTGTCCGGAACGGCGTTCCTTCGATCTACTTTTCGACCGCCCGCCGCCGGACGCCGACGCGAACCCGGCCACGCGGGCCGCGTTCGCGCGCTGCGTCAGAGGAACGTCTTCAGGTTCACCGCCGGGTCGGCGAGCTTCACCGGGTCGGGCACCGCCCCTGCCGCGATCAGCCGGCGCGACGCGCCGATGTCGCGCCCGAGGTTCGCCGCGGCCACCGCGACGATCCTGCCATCGTCGCCCAGTCCGAACACCGTGAACGGCCCGCTCGCCGGATCGCCGCGCACGACGGTCGTGCGTTCGCTGCCGAACAGGCCGAGCATCTGCAGGTTGCAGTCGTACTGATCGGACCACAGCCACGGCAGCTCGGCATAGGTTTCGTCCGCGCCGAGCAGGTTCGCGGCCGCGACGGCCGGCTGGTTTTCCGCGACCTGCCACGACTCGATCCGCACGTGACGCCCGAGCAGCGGATTGAAGTGCATCGTCACCTCGCCCGCCGCGAAGATCGCCTGATCGGCCGTGCGGCAGCCCGCATCGACACGGATCCCGTTGTCGACCTCGAGGCCGGCCGCCTGCGCGAGCTCGACGTTGGGCACGACGCCGATCCCGACCACGACGATATCGGCCGGCACGTCGCCGCGATCGGTCTCGACGATCGCACCGCCGCCCGCCGCACGGCGAATCGCGCGCGGCAGCGTCGCCATCTGAAAGTTCACGCCGCGCGCGTCATGCAGTTGCCGCGCATACGCGCCGACGACTTCCGGCAACGCTCTCTGCAGCAAGCGCGGCGCCGGGTCGATCACCGTCACGTCGCAACCACGCTGGCGCGCCGCGGCCGCCACTTCCAGGCCGATGAAGCCGCCGCCGAGCACCGCCACGTGACACCCGGGCGCGAGTTGCGCCCGCAACGCGCGCGCGTCGGCAACGGTACGCACGTAATGAGGAACGACGCCGTCGTCGACCGGGCCGCCGAACGCACGCACCCGCGAACCCGTCGCGAGCACGAGCCGTGCGTACGGCAACGTCGCGCCGTCGTCGAGCCGCACACGCCGCGCATCGCGTTCGATCGCATCGACGCGCGTGCCGAGCCGCAGCTCGACGCGCTGCGCGTCGTACCACGCGGCATCGCGCACGAACGCGCGCTGCTCGCCGCCGTCGCTCAGCAGCGCGTCCTTCGACAGCGCAGGCCGGTCGTACGGCAGCTCGCGCTCCGCGCCGATCATCACGATGCGCGCATCGGCGTCGCACGCGCGCAGCGCCTCGGCCGTGCGCCGTGCCGCGTGGCCGGCGCCGACGATCACGAACGGGTCAGTCGACATTGACTTCCACCTGCCCGTCGACGATCCGGATCGGATAGGTCCGCACCGGCTCGGTGATCGGCGCGCATTTCGGCGCACCCGTGCGAATGTCGATGAGCCCCTGGTGCAGCGGGCACTCGACGCAGCCGTCCTCCACATAGCCTTCGGACAGGCGCGCGTGACCATGGGAACAGAGGTCATGCATCGCGAACAGTTCGTCGCCGATCCGGAACACCGCGATCGGCTTCTGGCCGGCGACGCGTGCCGCCGGTTCGTCTTCGGAGAATTCGTCGAATGCGCCCAGCGGATGCCATTCGGCGAGCGTTGCTTCGGTCATGTCGTTTCCTTGGCTGTCAGATCGGCGTCGCGAGCAGCGTCTGCACACGCGACGTGTCGTAGATCACGCGCTTGGTCTTGTAGCGCAGCCCGTCGGGCGTGCGCACGACCGTGTCGTAGTACTTGCCGGCCTGGTACACGTTCGATTCGCCGTTGCTGCGCGTCTGCACGACCACGTAGTTGCTCTCGGTGTCGATCTCGCCGTCGCGCTCCGCGACGATCGTGAGACCCGACGTCATGTGCCGGTACGTGTGCTCTTCATAGATGTTCGCGTGCCGCAGCGACACCACGCGATCGCGCAGCATCCGCTGGTTCGTGCAGTGGACGATCCCGACCGGCAGCCCGAGATCCGCGTTCTCCTTCGGCACGATCTCGTACGTGCAATCCTCGGTGAACATTTCCGGCCAGTGTTCGAGCCGGTCGTTGTCGAGGTGGCCGATGTAGCGGTTCTGGAGCATGTAAATCTCGAACCACGTCTTCATGTCTTCCGTCAGGTTTTCCATCATTCCGCGCTCCCGCTTCAATAGCCCATCAGCTTCTGATAGCCGACCCAGAACTTGCGGATCAGGCTTTCGGTGATCACCGTGTCCTGCTGGTCCGGATTGCCGCGCGACATTTCGATCACCGACGTCGCATCGGCGTCGCGCACCGTGCCGCGCTGCACGAGTTCGGTCGCCTCGGTGTCCTCCATCGAGATGTAACCGGCCGGCCCGACCAGGTTCGCCTGCTTGATGCGCAGCGCGCGCAGCTCGGGCGTGTCGTCCACGTAGCCGAAGAAGTGGAAGATCAGCTCGAAGTTGTCCGGCCCCTTCGGCAGGATCTGGCGCGCGACCAGAGTGTTGTGGATCTGCTGGATCACGAGCTGCGGGAAGATCGGCTGGATATGGTTCGTGCAGTCCTCGTCGTACTCCGACACGAGATCGAGGATCGACTCGTCTTCCAGATGGAAGCCCTCGTCGAACGAGCGGATGTTCTGCTGCTTGTACGCGGCCGACGTGTCGTCGCCCGTCTTCGTCACCGTGATGATGCTGTGCAGCCCGTGATTCGCATCCGGAATCGAGCGCGCCTTCATCCCGACGCGGAAGATATTGAAGGTCGTATGGAACAGATGCAGCATGCTCGCGTGATACGGATCCTTCACGTTCTCCATGTACAGTTTCCAGTTCGACTTCGAATACTGTCTCGTGCAGCCGAGATATTCGATCGGCTTGTGGAAGATCCGGTCGATCCACGGCCGCATCTGCTCGCCGAGATAATCCGGCAGCGGCATCACTTCATCGCTGAAAGTGGCGAACACGAGCCCGCGATAGCTGTCGACGCGCAGCTTGCGCAGCCCGTGCTGCTTCGGGTCGAAGTCGGCCGGCATCCCGGTCATCCCCTTCTGGCCGCGCCGGAACGGCACGCCGAGCAGGTTGCCCTGGTTGTCGAAGCTCCACTGGTGGTACACGCACGTGTGCGAGCTCGCGTTGCCGCGCGACTTGCGGCAGACCTGCGCGCCGCGGTGCGCGCAGCGGTTCACCCAGGCGGACAGCGCGCCGTCCTCGGTGCGCGTGACGACGACCGGCGTGTCGCCGACGAACGTGCTCTTGAAGTCGCCGGCCTTCGGGATTTCCGCTTCCAGCGCGACGAAGTTCCATGTCGGCCCGCGGAAGATGCGTTCCTGCTCGCGATCGTAGACCGCTCGCGAGCTGAACACCTTGTATGGCACGCGCGAGCCGTCGTCGTGCGGAAAACGCACATCGGACGCGTCGTCACGCGCGGCGAATACGACGGGCGATTCTGTCTGCTCCATGTCGGACTCCTTGTGGTTCCGGTTCGTTGATTGCATGGAGCCCATTTTTGAAAAGCTAATATTCGCCGTCTATCCGGAAAGTGCGATTGCGGCGGCGCAATATCCACTTTCGGCGGATTTCTGCGCTAGCATGGCGACACACGCGACCCGCGCACGATCGCGACCCATTCGTCGGATCGAAGCGCGCGTCCACACCAAGGCTGATGCCCATGTCCCCAACGTCGTTCGAGCCGTATGCGCTGCGCGCGCACCGGCTGTTCGAATCCCGCGACCTTGACGAGACGCGCGAGCGGATCTCGCGCGTGATGCAGCCGCATGCGCTGCTGCCGAGCGGCCGCGTGCAAGGCGCCTCGCACATGGATTTCGTCCGCCTCGGCGGGCTCGGGATGGGCACCATCGCATTCGGCGACGCGATGCGCGTGCAGGTCGACGCCGTCGACGGCTATTACCTGCTGATGTTCTGCCTGTCCGGGCAGGCGGAAGTCCACGCGATGGGACGCCAGCTCGGCGTCGACGGACAGACCGGCGTGCTGTGCGCGCCCGGCGAGCGCTTCGACGCGGTGCTGTCCGCCGACTGCGAGCAGTTCGTGCTGCGCATCGACGCGGCGACCGTCGGCTCGCTCACCGGCGACCCGCGCGCAACGCTCGACCCCGTGCTGCACATCAGCGACGCCGCGCTCGCCGCGTGGCGCCAGCAGCTGATGCTCGTCGCCCGCTCGCCCGAACTGCTCGAACGCGCGAACGCCAATCCGCGCGTGGCGTCGCAGCTCGAGCACCTGCTGATCGACCTGCTGATCGAAGGCCACCCGCCGTCCGTGCTGCGCGCATCGCACCGCGACCCGGCGCCGGGCTTCGTGCGGCGCGCGCAGGAGTTCGTAAATGCGCACTATGCGCAGCCGCTGCAGCTCTCGGATATCGTCCAGGCCGCCAACGTGCCGGAACGGACGCTGCGCGACGCCTTCCTGCAGTTCCGCGGGATGAGCCCGATGCAATACCTGCGCGCGACGCGGCTCGACCATGCGCGGGACCTGCTGCGCGGGTCGGTGTCCGATCGACGGATCGCCGATATCGCGCTCGATTGCGGGTTCACGCATCTTGGGCGGTTCTCGCTCGCGTATCGGGAGAAGTTCGGCGAATCGCCGTCGGAGACGCTCGACGGAAAGCGGTAGGCGGGTGCTGGCGCGTTGCGTTGCCGGCTGCCGGCTGGGTTGGGTTGCTGGGTCAGCTGGTCAGCTGGTTGGCTGGTTGGCTGGTTGGTTGGCTGGTTGGCTGGTTGGCTGGTTGGCTGGTTGGCTGGTTGGCTGGTTGGCTGGTTGGCTGGTTAGCTGGTTGGCTGGTTGGCTAGATCGGCTGGTCGGCTGGTCGGCTGGTCGGCAGGCCGGCTCGCTGCCCGCCTGCGTCAGCGGCGAACCACATCGCATCGCGACGCCGTCTCAACCTTCGGCGGGGCGGGCCGAAACCGACCGTTAGTTGCAGTCGACGCGCAAACGGTGCCCGCCCTTACACCGCCGGCACGATCATCTCCCGCGCGATTGCACAGAACGCGGTCGTCGCCGCACTTTCGCCGTGCAGCCGGCGGCTCATGATGATCGGCGACGTCGCCGTGGGTTCCGGCAGCCGCCGGTAGACGACGCCCCTCACGCGCACGCCCTCCACGCTTTCCGGCACCAGCGACACACCCACCTGCGCGGCGACGAGCCCGAGCGCCGTCTGCAGCTCGCGCACCTCGTGAACGGCCGCCGGCACCAGCGCGCCGTCGCGCAGCGCGGACAGCTGCTGATCCGCGAAGCTCGGCCGCGGCGTGCTCGGATAGACGATCAGCGTCTCGTTCGCGATGTCCGCCAGCGTCAGCGGCCGTTCCGGATCCGCGAGCGGATGCCCGACCGGCAGCGCCGCGATCAGCTTTTCCTCGATCAGCGCCTCGCGCACGAGCTGGTCGTCGTCGAAGCGCAGGCGGCCGAACCCGACGTCGATCCGCCCGCCCTTCAGCGCGCCGAGCTGTTCGAGCGTGAACATTTCGATCAGCGACAGCTCGACGTTCGGCTGCGCCTCGCGAAACGCGCGGATCACGTCCGGCAGCGCGCCATAGAGCGTCGACGGCACGAAGCCGATCACGACCCGCTCCGACAACTGCGCGAGCCGCCGCGTCAGCGGGCCGAGCTCGTCGGCCTGCTCGACGACGCGCTTCGCCTGCGCATAGAACACCCGGCCCGCGTCGGTCAGTTTCAGCGGCCGCGCCCCGCGCTCGAACAGCGGCAACCCGACTTCGTCCTCGACCGCCTGAAGCTGGCGACTCAGCGGCGGCTGCGTCATGTGCAGCCGCTCCGCCGCCCGCGTGATGTTCATTTCCTCCGCGACGGCGATGAAATACCGGAGCTGACGCAATTCCATTTCATGCCTCAAAGGTATGGAAGTAGTCGGAAAGAGTGTTGGACGACGCCGGGCGGGAATTCCTACCATGTGCACCAACAGGAGGAATCGCATGATAGCAACTGCCGCCACCATCGAGCGCATCGAGACGCTGCTCGTCGACGTGCCGACGATCAGGCCCCACAAATTGTCGGTCGCCACGATGAATTGCCAGACCCTCGTACTGGTCCGTATTCGATGCACGGACGGTATCGAAGGCGTCGGCGAGGCGACCACGATCGGCGGTCTCGCGTATGGCGAGGAGAGCCCCGAGAGCATCAAGGTCAACATCGACACCTACTTCGCGCCGCTGCTGCAAGGCATGGACGCCACACGCCCGGGTGCCGCGATGGCGCGTGCGCGCAAGCTGTTCCAGGGCAACCGGTTCGCGAAGTGCGCAATCGAAACCGCGCTGTTCGACGCGCAGGCGCGCCGCCTCGGCGTGCCGCTGTCGGAGCTGTTCGGCGGCCGCACGACCGACGCGGTCGACGTCGCATGGACGCTCGCGAGCGGCGACACGCAGCGCGACATCGCCGAAGCCGAGGCGATGCTCGACGCGCGCCGCCATCGCGCATTCAAGCTGAAGATCGGGTCGAACGCGGTCGACGACGACGTTGCGCACGTGATCGCGATCAAGCGCGCGCTCGGCGAGCGCGGCGACGTCCGCGTCGACGTGAACCAGGCATGGACCGAAACCGACGCGATCCGGGCCGGCGCGCGACTCGCGGACGCCGGCGTGAGCCTCGTCGAGCAGCCCATCGCCGCGACCAATCGCGCGGGGCTGAAACGCCTCACGCAGCTCGCGCGGATTCCGATCATGGCCGACGAAGCGCTGCACGGCCCCGTCGATGCGTTCGCGCTCGCGCAGGACCGCGCGGCCGACGTGTTCGCGGTGAAGATCGCGCAATCGGGCGGCCTGCTCGGCGCGGCGAGCGTCGCATCGATCGCGTCGGCGGCCGGCATCGACCTGTACGGTGGCACGATGCTCGAGGGCGCGGCCGGCACGATGGCGTCCGCGCAGTTGTTCAGCACGTTCGGCTCGCTGAAATGGGGCACCGAGCTGTTCGGCCCGCTGCTGCTCACCGAGGAGATTCTCGTCGAGCCGCTGCGCTACCAGGATTTCAAGCTGCACCTGCCGGCGACGCCCGGCCTCGGCATCACCTTCGACTGGGCCCGCATCGAACGGATGCGACGCGGCGCCCGCTGATCCCACCCCACACGACAACCGAAACCGGAGACACAGATGAACAAGCAAGCCATCGACGCCCTGCTGAAGACCTTCGACGATGCCGCGGAAAAGCCCGGCAACCCGCGCGTACGCGCGATCGTCAACCGGGTCGTGAAGGACATCTGCTACACGATCGAGGACTTCGACGTGCAGCCGAGCGAGTTCTGGACCGCGCTCAACTACCTGAACGAAGCCGGGCGTGAATTCGGGCTGATCGCCGCGGGCCTCGGCCTTGAGCGCTTCCTCGACGTGCGGATGGACGAGGCCGAGGAGAAGGCCGGCTTCCAGGGCGGCACGCCGCGCACGATCGAGGGGCCGCTGTATGTCGCGGGCGCACCGGAATCGGTCGGCCATGCGCGTCTCGACGACGGCACCGATCCGGGCCAGACGCTGATCATGCGCGGCCAGGTGCTCGGTCAGGACGGCGCGCCGATCGCGAATGCGCTCGTCGAGGTGTGGCACGCGAACCATCTCGGCAACTACTCGTACTTCGATCAATCGCAGCCCGCGTTCAATCTGCGCCGCTCGATCCGCACCGATGCCGACGGCCGCTACAGCTTCCGCAGCGTGCTGCCGGTCGGCTACAGCGTACCGCCGGGCAGCAAGACCGAGCAGCTGCTCGACCAGCTCGGCCGCCACGGCCATCGTCCGGCGCACATCCACTTCTTCGTTTCCGCGGACGGATATCGTAAGCTGACGACGCAGATCAACATCGAAGGCGATCCGCACATCTGGGACGACTTCGCATTCGCGACCCGCGAAGGGCTGATCCCGAAGATCAAGCAGGCCGAGGGCGCGGAAGGCAAGCCGTACGGCGTCGACGGGCAGTTCGCGCTGATCGACTTCGATTTTTCGCTGCTCAAGGACAAGCAGGACGTGCCGGCGAGCGAAGTCGAGCGGGCGCGGGCGCAAGCCTGAGCGGCCGGTCGGTTCGACGAATCGATAACGTAAGGAGTACAGGATGCTGTTTCATGTGGAAATGACCGTCCGTCTGCCGACGGACATGGATCCGGTCAAGGCGGCAACGCTGAAGGCGGAAGAAAAGGCGATGTGCCAGCGCCTGATGAACGAAGGGATCTGGCGGCATCTGTGGCGGATCGCGGGGCAGTATGCGAACGTCAGCATTTTCGATGTCGAGAGCGTGCAGCAGCTGCATGATGTGCTGAGTCAGCTGCCGTTGTTTCCGTATATGGAGATGGAAGTGCGGGCGCTGTGCCGGCATCCTTCTTCGGTGCGGGAAGACGATCGGTGATCCCAGTGCGGCCCATGACGCCGGGGGGCCGGCGCATGGGTCGCGGGACATGGGGTCGTGGTGACGCCATGCACGCCAGCATTTACGACTATTCGACGCTCGGCAGCGACCGGGAAAACTCGAAGCCGTCGCCAATCTGGTCCAGCGTCCAGCGACGCTGCGCATGCAGCTTTACCCATCGTGTACGCTCGCGGTCGTCGGACACATTTCCGATCGATATCTTGGCCTTGCCTGTCGAGTAGTTCACACTGAGGTTTCGTACGACGCCCGTATTGCGCATCGTCGAGAAGTTGTCATAGCCGATCAGCATGAAATTTCGGTCCTGCCACCGGAATGTATAGGTGGTGGATCCCATTTCCCAACTCCCAGCACTGGCAAAGCGACTCAGCGTGACCCGCAACGCGCCCCGGTCGACAATCACGTTCCCCTCTTCCAGAGCATCCGCGAGACAGGGGGATTCCCGGACCGGTATGAGCGTATCGTTTCGCAACGCGACAGCGTACCGGCCATCCGGCTGCGCAAAGGCAACGACAAGAATGCGCGGATTCGCGTCGAACGGGTTCTCGCACATGCCATCATGCGATACCACGTTCGCCGGATCATTGTCACGTAAGACCAGCACAAGATCGTCGCGGCCATCGCCGTTCAGGTCGCCCTTCGTCTGAAATTCCAGCTTCCAGCCTTTGGGAACGAAACCGTCTGGCTTTCCAGCGAGCGGCGCAATGGATGGAGACGGCACATCTCGAGCCACCGCGTGAGCGGACACGATAACGCCAAGCAAAACTGCCAGCCTGAGTTGTTTAGACAGCGTGAATGGCTTATTCCCGCTCCGAATTGGTTGCATGACTTTCATTTCGACCTATCCCCCGTCATCCGTAATCCATTCGACGTCAAACCGAGACGTAGAGGCTTATCCGGATCAAGCTTCTTTTTCTCGACGACTCGTTTCCAGTCTTCGGCGGCTCCGGGGACGCGGTACAACGCGACGATCGCCACATACTCCGTCTCCCGTTGCATCGGTTGAGACAAGCTCGACGAAGCCCCAGGGCTCACGACAGCCGACATATCCGCTCGCAGATCCTGGGCCAGCACAGTCCGATCGTTCTTCAACAGATCGTCATACGATGCGGCATCGAACATCTTGCGATCCTTCAACTGGTAGACGCGCACGGCAACCGACGTCGGTCGCCCCGCGTCGTCCGGGTTCAGCGCCGCGCGTGCAGTCAGATCGACGTCAAGCACCTTCACCTGCTTGAAGAACACCGCGCGATATGCGTTCGACGACGCATCCGATACCGACTGCCAGGCACCACACCCCGACAGCACCAATGCGGCGGCAGCAGTAGCCGCACTCATTCGATAGAACATGAAGACTCCGGAATCAGATCGTGCGCGGCACGAGATGCGGGTTGGATTGCGGCGCGGGCAATGCCTCGTAGGCACCCAGGGCAATATCGATCAGCCGTTCGTCGGCAAACGGCAACACCGTCGTCCAGCCGAGACGCGGCGCCGGGCCGGCACGCTCGATCCCGACGGACGGATGCGGAACGAACCGTGACGACACCTCCATCCGCAAATACACATCGGCCTTGATGCCGACATACAGCTGGATGAATGCCATCACCTCTCGATGCAGCCATGCGCCCGGCAGCAAATCCTGAGCTTGCTGCGCATCAGCTGGCCGCAACGTCACGCGCACGGCCCGGCTGCGATACGCGAGACGCCTGCCGAGCACGTAACCGCCACCGAGCCCGTTGCGCTTGCCGTCCTGCAGCCCGCCTGCAGCCGGCTTCGTCGACGTCAACGGCTTCGGCCGACCGGTACTCGTCGTCACCGCCCAGAACTCGTCGACGCGAACCCCGGCCCCCGGCGCGGCAAGTGCCACCACCCCGGCCAGGCCTTCCGACGTACGCGTGCGCTGGATCAGCAGCCCCGACAACGCGAGCATCCGCGAATCCGGCAAGCCTGCCCGCAAAGGCTTGTCGCCCCATCCGAACCCCAGCAGACACAACAGGCTCTGCGAATAATCGTCCACACCGCCGGCCCGAAAACGCTCCGGGTAGCGATACTTCTTCCATGCGCGATACAGCAACGTCGCGATGCGGTGATTGAACGGGTCGAGAAAGGCCTCGACCGCTTCATGCCCCTCTTCGCGCAGCACGATCTCGTCGATCGTATGCGACGGCATCGCGGCATCAACGCCGTACAGGCCCATGAAAGTGGTACGTACGGTCGGCGGCGCATCGGGATGCTCGTCGTCGAATTCGACAGCGGCCACCTCACCCGCCGGGAACCCCAACCGAGGACGCGGCCTGAATCGCACCGGCTCGTGCTCCGGCGTGTCGCGTGTGCCGAATCCGGGACGTTCGGGCGCACATGCCTCCAAAAGACGACAGAACTGCATGAAAGTCATCTTCGGCGCCCGTTCGAACAGCCTGGCCGCCACGGCCGACAGGCCGTTCGATTCAGTGGCTTCGGCACTCATCCGATCGATCGATGCACTCATAGCGGTGCCCGCCGCGCCTTGCTGCGCGGCCACTCCGTCCGCAACCGCGATGGCAGGCTGACGATCGCCAGCTTCGTGAACAGATTGATCTCCGCGTATGCGCCGAAGAACCGGTGCAGCAACTCGCCGAACAGCATCACGTCGCCTTCGCCCGAGAACGCATGCGCATCGAGCGTGACCTCGATCAGCACGCCGCGCTCGACCGCCCCGCCCGACACTTCCTCGATCATTTCCTGCGACACATGCAGGATGCCGGCGAGCCGCCGCCGGTTCAGTTCGTCGTTCGTCCAGTCGTACAGCGCCAAAGCGCCACGCAGCACCTCCGCGTTCATCATCGACAGGAAGTTGGGCGCGAGATGCGACAGCACACGCCACTGGAAACGATCTTCCGTCGGCGGATGGAGCGGCAACGTCGGCGACACGAGATTGCGCACGCTCGCGACGTTCGGCGTGCTGGCCGCCAGCTCGTCGAGACTCGCCTCCCGCAGCCCCTTGCGCGGCAGCAGTCCGTTCGTGCCCGTCACGCGCAGCGACAGGCTTTCCTCCGGCAGCGTATCCATCGTTTCCCACGCATGACCGCCGAGAATCACCCACATTTCGTGCAGCCCCGATACGCCGGGACGCACGCGTGTATGGAAATAGCGCTCCGGCGCCTCATGCCGCAGCATGCCGCCGCGGTGCCGGAAAGTCGTGAACGGCACGTATTCGTATCGCTCGGCCGTATCGTGATCGAACGTCGCGATTGCATCGACCGAATACGTTTCGACATGCTCGCCCTGATGACCGGCCGGCACGACGCGATACTCGGTTTCGTGATGGTCGATCTCGATCGGCTCGGCATCCAGTTCGAACAGGTTGATCACCGGTGAACAGAACAGCCGCACGTTGTCCGCGCTGAATCGCTGATCCGACGGATAGGCATCCTTCAGAACGATCTCCAGTTCAAAGCGGGTCGATTTTTCGGGCAGCTTCGTGATGTCCAGTCCGCACAGATCGACGAACAGGAATTTCTCGCGAAACGTGAAGTATTCAAGCAGCAACTGATATCCGGAGAACGCCGCATCGGCTTTGGGCCACAGCCGTTCTTCCGTCGAAAATCCCGCCGGCTCGATCGTGACGCCCGGCAGCGGCACGGATTCGCCATCGCGTATTTCCGGAACGCGCCAGTGAATGGCGTCGACCTGACGCGTCAGCGCAAGATGCATCGCGAATGCAGTCGGCAAATCGGCGTTCAAATGCAGCCGCAGCCGCGACAGATCCGTCTCCTTGCGCAGCGCCGATCCTTGCAACGCGAAGCCGAAACGGATCACCGAGCGCCCGTCGTGTCGCACGGCCGGCCCGGCATGCGTGAGCGAGACCGGCTGCAGCGCAACCTCCTGCGTGGTCCGGTACAGACATCTCACGGTCAGCGGCGCCGCGCCCTCCGCGCCGCCCGCGGACGGCACGTTGATTGGCGCGGAGCGCACCGGCACGCCGGCCGGTACGACTACCGTTTTCTGCAGTTTCTCCGCGAATGGCGTCAGCTCGACGATCGACAGCGAAGGAATCATCCGCAGATAGTGCGGCCACAACAAGCTGACGAGCCCTTCGGTCAGTTCGGGCAGTTCGTCGTCGAGTTTTTGCTGGAGCCGTCCCGTCAGAAACGCAAAGCCTTCGAACAGGCGTTCGACATACGGATCGCGATCGCCGACGCGGTCGAGATTGAGCAGGCGCGCGCGATCGGGATGCGCCTTCGCAAATTCCTTGCCGGATTCGCGCAAATAGCGCATTTCCGCTTCGTAGTAGCGCAGGATGGGATCGTTGTTGTCCATGGGAATCCGTTACGAAAGGGTCAACGCGCGGGTGGGATCGAGTACTGTGAGTTCCGCATGCAGCTCGCCGATGCGGCGTGCGAACGCCTGCTTGTCGGCGTCCTTGCGGCTGCTTATCGCCTTCAGTGCTTTGATCAGTTGCTGCTTGACCTCGAACGTCAGCGCCGGCTCCCAGCGCATCAGCGTCAGCGAACGGGACGTTCCGTCGAGTTCTGCAAGGAGTGCGAGCGCCGCATCGTGACGGCCGGCATGGTCGGCCAGGCGGGCCATCACGAGCCGCTGTAAATAGCGATGTCGATCGGTTTTCATGCCGGGCAGCGCTTCGAGCCACGCAAAGGCCGTTTCGATGCCGTCACGGGCAGCCAGTTCGCGAGCCTGGGCTTCGATCTCCGGCCAGTCGCCCGCCGCATCGCTTGCGCTATCCGCTGAAACGGGCAGCGGCGCGACTGTCTCGCCCGCTTCCAGGTCGCGCACGACCGCATGCCGGGCGATCCATTCGAGCGTCGTGTCGTCGGCGAATGGCGTGCCGTCGCTGAATGCCAGCCGTTCGATGCCCGGCAGTCGTTCGAGAAACAGCGCAAAGTCGGTGCGCAGCAATTCACGCCACGCGCTGTACGGTGTGCCGACGTGGTCGAGCCCAACGTGCTGGAAATACTGCAGGTCGAACCACAGGTGATTCACGCCTTCCATGAACGCACCCTCGACACGCTCCAGCAGCTCGTGCCAGTGCTTTTGCAGAACGAGGCGTTTCATCTGCTGTCGCAACTCGGCGCGTGGCGGCGCCAGACGCGTATGCGACGCGGCATCCGACGGCGGCACGTCGTGCACCGTGTCCCAGCGAATGCTTCGCACGAGCCGCACCGACGGCAAATAGCCGTTTTCCTGATCCCTGAGCCACGCTGACATCGCTCGCGCCTGATCGAGCAGATCGCGCGTCGACGCGATCGATCCGGCTGAAGCCTTACCTGCGGCCGTCACAGGCGGCATCGCGACGCCGGCATCGACACTGCGTGCCGGCCCTTCCTTTTTCTCGAAGCGGGAAACGAGTGACTGCAGATTCGGGCGAGCAGCCTCGGGCCACGCCGCCGTATGCGTCACGAGCACATCGAGCGCGGCCAACGCGCGTTCGAGATCAACCGGCGCAAAGTTACCCCGACTATCCAACATCTCGATCACGCGCGCAGTCGCGAGCATTTCGAGCGCTGCCTTCTTCGCTTCGTGACGGGCGGGCAAAGCGGCTTCGCCAAACCGGTCGACGAGCGCGGCAGCCAGTTCAAGCCCGTCGGCGAACCCGGCCGGGCCGTCCTGCCGCAGGCGTGCGAACGCGTAGTAGCCGGCGACGCGCAAATCCTTGCCGGTCTCCTTGAGCAGGTGTTCGCACACGCGGACGATCAGCCCGTCATCGATTCCCGACAGCTTGCCGGCTTCATCCTTCAGTTCGAAGAACGCGTCTTCGTAGCCGGGGTCGCGCCCGCATGCGCAATCGCCGGGTATCGGCGCGACCCATGCGGCCCAGGTATCCGTCCGCGCCTTCCGGAGCGAATCGATGCGGGGACCCCCGACGAGTGTCTTCACGAAATTGGCTAGCGTCATGGCAGGTCTCAAAAAACGAATACGTCGCCCGGCAGCCTGAGGGCATGCCCAAACGGACGGGGGGAGGAATCGGCGCGCCCCGACGTGGTCGCCAACGGCGAAATCGCAGCCTTGGGCGTGCTCGTCTGTTTGGCCGGGCCAGGCTCGGCGGTTCGCGCTTTCGCCCGAGCAAGGCCGAGCGCGGTGCGTTGCCCTGAGGCCCGCTCCGTCGTTGCCCGCATGGTGTCGTCCGGCAAGGAACTCCCGCCCGGTAGCCCCGGCGGCAACGGCACAGCCGCATGCTTAGCGGCCGCAATCGCCGACGCCGGCAACGGCGGCGGGCCGATCGACGACACCCGAGGCCCTGCGTTCTGAGAGCCCGTCACGAAAACGCGGATCGGCAACGTGAAATTGCGCAACTGAAGAACGTCGAGCGGACCGCCGCCGGCTTCGCTGCGCAATTGCACCTTGAGGGGAATGCCCTGGCTCGTGTCGGGCGTCCAGGTCAGCAGATAGCGGGCGTTGTCCTGCTGTGTGATCTTCGCGCGCTCCAGCAATCGGACGAGGCCGAAACGCCCCTGCGCATCGAGCGCGGTACGCAAACCGCCCTGCTCCGTTTGCCATTCGATATGCGACAGGTTCTCGAGCGACTGTCCCGGCCATTCGAACGGGGTCCACTCCTGCTTCTGGTTGAAGTAATGCAGTTCGCGGCCGGACAGCACGAATCTCATGTCGGTAACGCCCGGCGTCGGCTCGGCCCGCAGTTCATAGCGCACGCGCGCGTCGCCCGACGGAAACAGGACCGTCGACGTGCGCGTAAGCTTGTTCAGACCGTTGAGGAAAGCCGGATCGATCGTCAATGCGCCCGAATCGGCTCCCTGTGCGGCGACCCACCGGTCCCCCTGCCGTTCGACGACACCGGCCAGTTGCGACGTCACGAACTGCGCGATCACGCCGCTATCCGGACGCATGAAGCGCGCCATCTCGGGCAGCGACGCGTCGTTGTCGGAATCCGCGAACGGATAGCGGCCGCCGAAGGTCTTGTTCCAGTCGGCGAGGATTGCGGTGCGCCACATCTCGTTCAGGCTCGATGCGGCCGGCTGCACGATGACCTGCCACGACTGATCGAACGGCGCGCGGAACAACGCGCCAAACCCGGACCACTGTTCACCCAGGCTCGCGGCGACACGACTCGCGTAATCGCGGCTGTCGGCGATATCGGACGTCTTGCCTTGCAGCACGGATTGCGCGGCCAGACGTGCGATCGCGTCCGGATCCGGGCTGGAGACGATCTGCGAGGTCTTCAGGCGCATGGCCGTGATGCGCTCCAGATAGCGGGCCAGACTCAGGTCGCCGGTCGCTGCCATTTGCGTGGTGGCCACCTTGCCGTTCGTCGGCATTCCCGACGCGAGGTCGCTGCCGGTCAGGCGCAGGATCGGGCCGAATGCGGCGGCCAGCGGTGCGAGCTGCGGTTTGGCCTGCTTCGACGGATCTTTCTCGTCAGCGCCGACCAGTTGCTGTGCCTTGCTGATCAGCGTGTCGGACAACGATTGGGCGTTGGCTCCCGTTCCAGCCTGATACACGATCGCATTCATTAACGCGACGAGCGGCGAGCGTTGCGGATCGCCTAGTAGCGTGAGTTGGTCGGCTGTAGCTGATAGCGTCGGTGCAGGTTGCCAACGCAGACTGTTGAGGAAAAGCGCCCATGCACGCGCGTAATCGTCGAAATAGCGCCGACGCAGTTCGGCCTTCAATGTCGACGCAGATGCACGGGCAACCTTGGTGTCGGAGAGTACCCAGTCGCTCGCCACATCGCGTTGCTCGCCGGCTTCGTCGATTGCCTTCGAGATGCGCTCTTCCCATGCTGCGCGCGTGAATACGCCCGGTACCGTGGCGGTCGTGCCGAACAGGCCCCGGCTCGTCGCACCGCCAGAAGATGATTGCGACGCCGCGTCGCCGAGCAACGTCGCGAGTGACAGCGGCGGATATTTCGGTGTCGCTTCGTCGATGATCTGCTGGTAGATCGCGTCTCCGGAGTTCTGGATGCCTCGGACACCGATGATCGTCTGTCGGGTAGATGCGATCAGGTTGCTATCCGGGACAATCGCCAATGCGGCCTGACTGGATGCAGCGCCACGTCCAATGTGATTGGCGAAGAACGCGATCGCTTGCTGACGCTGGTCCTCCCAACTGCCCTTCGATAGTGGTGAATTGGTCGGGCGTTCGGGTGCAGACGTCGCGACGAGTTGCGGTATCAGGAATGCGGCGGCCGCCCGCTCGGGTTTGGCAAGCATCACGTAGGTCTTGAGCGTGTCGTAGGCAGCCTGTACCTGAGCATCGCCTCCACTGGCGATTTCCGCGTCGGACAGGGACGCAAGCTGATGCAGTCTCGCTTCGAGCTTCTGGCGAATCGGACTGACGAGGATGCGGTTCGCGGCATCGGCGTAGTAAGGCCACAGGGCATCGAGTAGCGCGTGGTCGCGGTTCAGGCCGAAACGGGTAGCCAACGGCGCACCGGTACGCTGATGGATTTCGAGCGTGTCCATTTGCCGGTCGAGATCGGTGAGCGTTTGCAGCGACTGTGTCGGGTTTAGGGGCCCGGTGAGCTTCGCAACCGTATCCGTTGCGCTTCCGATCGTTGCACGGTTGGCGAAGCCGGACAGCGTCGTGCCGACGAACCCGCAGCCGATCAGGGCGGCCGTTATCCAGGCTGCCGTGGTCGACAGTGAAAAGCCGACGCGGCGGCCGTGAATCTTTCGGCTGTGCTCGGCGACTGTATGCCAGATCGTGCGGTGTGATGGGTCGGCCGGTTGCCCGCCATCATTCGCGTCGGCGGGTACTTGCGGTGCCAGTTCCCGTTCCGTGAACAGCGGCGCGAACAGGAGGCCGTGGACTGCGTGCCGCCATGTACGCGACCGCGAGGTTTGCAGCACCAGACCCGACAACACGTTGCGAAAGTTCGAAATGTGTTGGGACAGCTCCGCGGGATAACGGTCGCCTGCATCCTTCGTCATGCGCACGACACCGGAATCGGCCAGGTAGTCGGTGAGGTTCTGCAACGACGCGTCGATTGCTTCCATGCTGACGCACGCGTTGGACCAGGTGAAACCGATCGCCTCATCGGGACTCGACGTGTCACGGCCGAAATCCGTCACATTGAGCAGATAGACCGGCGCGGCCCAGCGCAACGCGCGCGCGTGGCGCGCGAGCCGCTGCGACAGATTGTCGGTGTCGAACGGCGTATTGGACGAACCGCGGTTACGCGTTATCGCGACAATCGCGTCGACCGGACGACGACGGCGCAAGCGGCGAATCTGGTCGAGCCAGTCGCCATCGAGCATACTGCTCGTTTGCTTCGCGTACAGCTGGACCGTGTCGCCGGTGATCGCAAAGCCGGTGTCGACCAGACCCGGCGCCAGACGCTTCACGAGCGGTTCATCGCCGGCGATCAGCACCCATCGTTCGCGATAGCGCCATCGCCGGCCGTGGCGATCCTGTAGAGCATTGCGGAGCGCAGCAGCACGGTCGGTTTGTTCCGGTAGCGGGTCTTGATCGTCGTGGTCTACAGACGCTGCGTGCCGGGCGGCGTCGTATCGGGCAAACCAACGCGAAGCTCTCAACGACGCGATCCACAGCAGTACCCCTTCTAAGTACTTGACCAGCAGGACCACCACCAGCATGGCCACACACAGCGAAAGCTCGACGATGATCCGGGTGTCGCGAGACCACCCGTAACGAGGGCCCTCCACCCATACCGCAATACCGAGCGCGAGGAACACGATGACGGCAGCAATACCAATGAAGAGGCCTGCCGATCGTGTCTTGTTGTCGTTCGTGTTGTCGTTCATGTCTGTTTTCTGCAAACGAGGGCGATCAGATCCTGACCTTCACCGCACAGCACCATTTGCGTATCACCCGTCGTACCGGCACTTTCCGCGGCAAGGGCGACGGCCAGCCAGGGTCCCGCACCCGAACAATCGCCCACTAACGTCTCAAGTACGTTCCAGCGCATCTCGTCCGAAAAAGATGCGGCTCGCCGAACCGCACCTACGCTGTCATCGGTCAGGCCGTGTGTCCACACCGTGCGCAAACAGTCACGCGAAGCGTGCCCCCAACGGGCAGCGAGTCCGAGCGTCCGGGTGGCAGCATCGAACGAGTCTTTGGCAGGACGATGCAGCCACAGCCCGAAGGAATTTACCTGTGACGCAAGTCGCGATTGCCCCACGAGCAGGGCCACGCCCGCCTCTGCTACACCTCCTGACAGGACAGCACTAATGGCGTCGCGAAGTACAACGGCGATGAGCAGGTGAACCGTATTGACGTCCGGCTTATCAAGCCACGCATCCGTTCTAAAAAGCGAGGGCGCATGCTCACCCGGCTTCAGGTCGATCTTTAGAGAAGGCACCCGTTCAGCAATCGATTCCCGTATGCGCGTTTCGACCGCCTCGGATTTCAACCTGGATTGATGATGAAACTCGACCTGGAGCTTCGTTCGCTGCGGAAGAGCGCTGAGTTGCGGCAGGAGCGCGTCGAGCAGCCGTTCAATCAGCCACATACATACAGCATGATGGCGGGCATGTTCCGCAACTTCGTTGCCGGGGTGAAAAGGCTGATCGGGGATATCGAGCCAACGTGCATGGACTTCACTATCCGCGACTGCACCACTTGGCCGTGTCGAAAGTTCGGTGCCGTTCAGAATGCCCTTGAGCGAGTTCTCCGAATCGTCCACGGCAAAACACCACGCATGACCCAGTATCGCCAATGGTCTGCTCGCTAATGCATGTCGTGCGTGTTCTGCCTCATCGCTGACGCGGTTCGTCGCAATCGCCTGATTGCGACGGACGTAACCGTAGCCTAGCCAGGCGAAGAGCAAAAAAGCCCAAGCAAGAAGGGGATAACCTGCGATGCAAAACCAGAACCATAGCGTGTTGGTCGGAAGACCCGCAGGCCAAAGCATGATCGTCAAACCAGTTCCCGCGCCCAATACGAGCGCCAGCAGGATCGTCCAGACAATCATAGAGATCTGAGGTGGAGGCGGGACCTCGCCCCGTGGCGGCACGCGATTGAAATCGACAGGCATCGCTTACCGAACCCGGGCTCCGCTGGACGAGGCAATGAGTTCCGCCCCACACCGCGTGTGATCGCCGTCGCGCGACAGCGGCGTGGTGCCATCCTTCATTCGGCCGCTGCCTTCGACGATTTCGTTGTCGCCGTGGATTGGGCATGAAACCTTGTCGCCGATACGGGCGGCCCGCCGACCCTTCACCTTGATGCGATCGGAGCCGGTCAGAATCGTGCCGCCGTGGCTCGTTGTGTCACCTTCATATGCGAGATTTTTCACCTTGAATACCTAGATAAGAAATTAAAAATCGACGATTCAATTACCTGTGGAGCACGCATTCACATCTTCGCAACGAATCCATCTCTCGATAATATTTCCGTTCTTCTGACGATACCTTAACGCCATAAACCCCTGCGACAAGCTAGATTTATTCACCAATACCGAATCACCTTGCACAAGGTAGGATCTGGTAACTGATGATTTATCGGGTCTTCCATAGAGATATGCCTTCTTGGAAATCACTGCATGGACGGCCCAGGCGCCCGACTCAACTGGCGCTACGTGGATAGATGTGCCACTCCCGTCACCACTCAGGATCTTCTTCAGTTTGGCGGCGTTTTCGGTGTCTCCATCCCCCCGTAATTGGACAAGTAGTTTCGAATAAGCGCTTCTGGTACCTGCATTCGGTGGGTCGCACGCAAGCAGATTGTCAAATGTGGTACCTTCCGCCAGATAGGCTAGGATTGGTGGCTGTGAAACTTGGTATCCACTTTTATATTTCGATGCGTAAACAGCATAGATGTCGGCTGCATTAGGTGGATTATCGAAGATCGGTTCAATGTTGATGGACCACTGGTGAGGCGGGTGCCACTCTCCACCACAGACGGCATCCTGCGCCACATGCACAACGCAACCGTCCTTCATACGTACGAACGCACACAGATACTCGGTATGCCCAGACACGCCGCTGGAATCGTCGAGATCTCCTTCGGCAGAAAAGCTCACGATCGAGTACCGCCTGTCCGGAGACAGACTGTTGGCGCCGGGCTTGTAAAATCTCAATCCCTCATCGAAGGGGCTAAACATCGTGCCATCTGGGCGTTTAAAGCGTAGCGATCGGTAGACGTTGTGCCCACCATTGGCATACTCTAAAACACTTGATTCACCCAACACACTTTCCTGGGCCAGAACGCAGGCAGACAGTACTACCAAGAGCATCAATATTGACTTATTAATCATTTTGGAGTCCCATCACAGATCGCGAAGTTGGTTACAACGTTATCGAGCAAACTCGAATTTTTCGCGCCCTCCATCTCCTGGCTGATGCAAAGCGGGAATTGAATGATATTTTCCCGTGCCATTCTCAATGAATATTAACGAATTCGCATAGATCTGCGATGCGTCGACGACGTTACTATTTTCCTTTGATACCAGACAACTATTGCCTCCTCAGCCCCATAGCCACGGAGTGCAAAAAACAAGTAGTGCGGCACCTGCTGCGTGCAGCCTAAATAATATCCCCTCTCCTTCTCCTAGCGCGCATCAATTGATCTATACTTCTCTCTAGTCATTGTTTGACAGGTTTGCCCAGTCGACTTCGCCAGTATTTCTTAACATCAGAAGCCGTTCTATATCTAAATTTCGACTCCGTGCCTTGGGCATATCCCTCAATCCCGGTCATTGAGCTGTCTTCAGAGATGCGCCTATTTTCAACTAACATTCCATCGTTATTAAAGAAATAGGCGTACACCTGATAGAGTCGCCCATAAGTACCATCGCCGCGATTGTTTATATCCCATGCAACAATGGAGAACACATTAACGCGACCATGAAGAGCCATAAAAAATATCGAATCAACTGTCGGCACCCCTCCTTCAATCGAATATCGAGCGAATTCAATTTTTCTACACCCACCCTTTATCGGTCGATAGAAATCAAGAACGAGCGGATATTCGGCCGTGCCGTTTTCGATGGAAACTCTCGAATTTCCTTCCAATACCGACGCATCAAACACATTTTTCTTAGTATTTGCCGGCGGGCAACCCGAGATAGATTCAACTCCATATGCGTTAAGCGAGAGAAAGAGCGACATCACGCTCGCCACTACCAACCTAGAAATAAACATTTTACGCCACCTCCTTTTGTAGCCCAAGAATTGGCGCCACGTTGTTGTAGGCTGTTAAGCGCTCTGAATACCCGATCTTCCCGCCGTTTACCGCTTTCGAAACCGCGAGGACATTCCCAGAATCCGCAATTCCGTTAACATTTTTAGTGACGGCCCAGTAAACAAAAGCAGATTCGATCCCATACTCCAAATCGCTAAGAACGAGATCTGGATTTTCCACGAAGTCACGTTGATCATCCGGGAAGCGGCGATTATGCTCATCCGTAAGCATCATGTAGTTGCTTTTAAATGTCGTCTGTATAAGACCTCTGCCGCGATATTTATACCCGTCTCCGGACTCCTCGTTTCCATTTTTATATCGATCAGCATAAACATAGCTGGCAAGATTTTTTGGATTACTTTCGTACTTGCTTGTTTCAGTCCACAATTTCTCCCGCCGCCGACCGAAATTGCAAACAATATCGCCTGATACTTCGCTATACGCTTCCTTGCCTTTGGGAGCAGGATTGCATCCGAAAATCTCCTTCATTCGCTTTGAAGAATATGAAAGTCCTTCTTCGATATTCTTAAAACTACTCTCGACGGCGATTTGCGAGAGAAAATGAGCAATTCTCTTTGGCGTAGTGACCCGATATCCTTTCGCGTACTTATTGAGTGCAGGAAGGATCTGCCTATGATAATTTTGACTGCCACGTGGATCAACCGCCGCAAGCATCTCAAGTGTGATAATTCCCAGTTCGAGTGAAAAATTCGCGATTAAGCCAATTGGATTGACATGAAATACATCGGGGGCAGGAAAACCTGGGACATGGGCCTTCAAGTCATCCCACCATGCAAGCTTATCGATCCGCTTCTGCTCTTCCTCGTGCTGCGGCTTGAGGCCCGTCTGCTTCTCCAGTTCGGCGATCAACTGCTTCCACTTCGACGGATTAGCCCACTCACTTTGGTGCTTGACGATCAGCCGGGATGCCGCCAGCATCAACCACGGATACCCGTCGCGCTCCGTTCGCGACAGCGTGCATAGTTCGTCAGCCGCTTTCTTGCCATCGCCTTTCGTGAACAAAGCGTCATACACCTTGAGCATCAATGGGCTAAGATTCGAACGCGAAGAGACGTCGGCAACGTTGGCGCCGCTCGCATAATCAACCCACTTCGGGGTTGTCGCAAAGATCGTATGCGCCGGATCATGGGCGTCCGCCAGGCACTCGAAGTCGATCCACTTCTGCGCAAATTCCCGCGTCACCCGGCCGCTCGGGTGGTTGAAGTCGCAAACCCAGCCGTCGATTTGTTGACCTTGAGCATTCACACCCTCGACGTGCCACCAGTTCACCGGGTAGCCTGGATTGGGGTTTGGCTTCGGCTCGGCGACTCGTCGTTCTGATTTGCGTGCCAGTTCGGCAAGCGAATACACCTGAACTGTGTCGGTCTTTCTTGACTGCGGGTCAACTCCAGGAACAAATTTCTTGTCCTGGCGTTGATATAGCACCGTACCCGGTGCAACCCGAAGAATCGTCGGCTCGGAGGGCAGACCCAATACCGACCAGTCTTCCTTGTGCGGACCGTGTTGATTGACCCACGCTCGACCTTGCTCGAGGAACGACTCGATACCGTGGTCACAGAACACCTCGATGTGCGCCATCCTTGTGCCGGACGTGCATTCGCTCAGCGAATCGTAGCGACCGAGGTGGCCGATCGGGTCGCCAGCTTTGAGCGGGATCCCGCCTCTGATTCCTCGCGAATCTCCCGACTGACCAGTCTGTTCTATCGTGACGATCACCCGGTCGAACATCGAATCCTCGATGACCTCCTCGACGGTTGGTCCGCCGTTGTCTTGGCCCATAAAAACCCAGCCACCAACGGCTCGGACCAGCTCGGCATAGCCACCGGCTTCGGGTGGAACCAGTGACGCTCCGTGCAGATCGGTTACTTGGCCCCAGTTCTTCTCCCGCTTGCCGATGCTAACGCTTGCCCCCTGCGGCAGGATGCCAACGATCTCGCCACGTGGGTAGCTTTTACGAACCCGTAACCCTTGCTGCGACGAATCCGGAACCTGACCGTTTCGACCAGACGAAGGTTTGTCCTGCGCATGCTGAGTGACCCGCCACTGCCGCGGCCAGTACGCCGGCTTGCTCCGCTTCGGGAAATTGGCGTAGTCCTCCAATGACATCAGGTGCATGTACAGGCTGTAAAACGTCAGCTTCGCGCCCTGTGGGAACTCCATCGTGTGCTGCACGAGTGCGAAGCCGGTACTGTACGGTGCCTGAACCGGTGATTCACTTCCCGCCCCACCGATTTCGCTGATCGGATAAGTCTTGTTGGCGCGAAATGCAATCAGTGTGCCGTCGGCGATGCAGCGCAAGCCCGTGTCAAGATCGAGCGATTGTCCGGCGCACGCCTCCGTAACGTGAATGCCGCCATGCCACATTCCCTTACGGCTCACGAGATACGCCCCTGACGGCTCACGTTCGGCAAGCAGGCGATAGATTTCGTGCTCGCCTGTGAATTGCACGGAAGCGTCGGTCTTTCCCCTTCCCTTTCGCAGGAATGGAAAGGCGAACGGTAACGGCTTCAGCTTGGCCGGTGCCGGCGTGGGGGATTGTGGCTTCTTCGGTGCGGGTGGGTTTGCCATGGTTGTTCGTTATTCCGAAAATCCGAAGTTCGTTGCAGTCTGCACATCGCTGACGGGCGCCGCGGCCCAAGTCGGAAATTTGAAACTACCGCCGTCAGGGTCGTCGATCGTCAGATTTCCCTTGGCCTCGATTTCTCCGGCCGGACTACCGAGGATGATCTTGCCGCCCGACAACTTGATGTAGGCGCCCGATCCATCGCCGAGCGTGACACCTTTGCGGCCGGTGATGATTACTTCGCCATCCGACGAACTGACTGCCATGTCCTGCATCGACATCAGTTCCATCGCGTCGGACTGTGCCTGTACCTGGACCTTGCCCTTCGTGGCAAAGATTCGAATCCCGAGCTTTGCCGCAAAAAGCGAGATCGCCTCGCCGGCCGCTACCGCGATACGCTTCATGACGCCGATGTCGAGCCCGTCGCCGGCGGTCACAAACATTTGCTTGCGGGCGGCAAGCTGCATCTGCTGACCACTGACAATCCCGACGCCATCGGGAGCTGTCGCAACAATGACGGGTTTCTGAAGCTGCTTGAGCTTTTGCTGGATCAGTACGCGCTGTTGATCGATGTCAGCCTGCAGCGCTTTCGCAGCGTTCGCCGAGTCGTTCAGCGCATTCAGGATTTGTTCGGCCTGCTCGAGCGTCGTGTCGGCGTCCTGCATGTGGAGCTGCTGTCCCGCGGCGCCGGGCTGTCCCTCCGCAGTCACCAACACACCCTTCGATCCCCGAATTGCCGCTGGCCCGTCGGTGCGCAACTCGACACCCCGCCCGCGATCCTTGCGATCTCCGTCGACCATGTGACCGAGGTTCAGCTCACTCGCCTCAAACGGCGTCGTCAGATGGACGTGCTCGACACCTTCCTTGTCCTCCATCCGCAGTTCATTCTGCGCGGCGGTGCGGATCAGATTCCGGGTATGGTTCTGGCTGGTGACGAGATCGGGATGCAGGCTGTCGTGCATGGCCCCGATGATCACGGGTCGGTCAGGATCCCCCTGCGTGAAGACAACCGCCACCTCCGCACCGTCAATCAGCGGGAAGTGATGCCCATAGTTGTCGCCGCTATACGGTTTCGCGAACCGCACCGGCCGGCTGGTGCCGCCCGGGCTCCACTCATCGAGATCGAACGGCAGCTTGATCACATACCAGCCCTGCTCGGTCAGGTACGCGTATTTGTAATCGCCAGGTGACGTAATCCGGGCCGGCAGGATACCGTCGATGACCGGTTGCTCGATCGATGCAACCGGCGTGCGCCATACGCGGTCTGACGGAATCCCCTCGAAGGTCACCCAGTACGATTGGTTGCGCCCGCCTTGCGACTCCACCGCCGTGACGAAAATCCCGTGCTTCGCATCGACCGGATGCGGCGCCAGCCGCATGACTTCGCCCGCCTCGAGCCAGAACGGATTTCCGGTACCTCTGAAGGTGATCTGATTGGCTAGGTATTCCTCGTGGCGCCGACGGGCGACGCTCTTGCCCTCTTCCGGCGTCTCGTAGTGCTCGCCCCACTGGTAATAGATGCCGCTCGTCGTCTTGTCGTCGCGTGCGGCATTTTCCTCGACTAGCAGCGACACACCCGCCTCACGGTGGTTGTAATCGTGCAACCGTACGGCTTCCGGCACGCGCCGAGTCCGCTTCTCGAGCGTCTTGATCGCGTCCATGCCCGAACTCTCGAGCCCTGAGTCGCGCCGGTGCGACACGGTGCGCTGCTTGCGCGCATAGGCGTCCAGATCGTCGCCAAACACGAGCACCGCATAATCCTTCTGCTGCTCCCAGCGAAACCAGAGCCCTTCCTCGGCGCAGATTCGCTGAATAAAGGAAAACGTCGTTTCGTGATACTGGGTCACGTACTCGCGGCGCTTGTACTGACCGCGCAACTGGAACTGGAAATCGACCCCGGCCCGGTAGCCATAATGGCGCAGCGTGTCGGTCACGATCTCCTCGATCGACTGCTTCTGGAACAACCGGCTCGTCACGCCCCTGTTCAAATCAGCGAGCTTGGGCTCCAGCCGGACCCGATAGTGTGTCTGATCGGCCGAGGTGTCGAGCTCGTCGAACTCCGTGATGACGCCGTGGATCGTATAGGTCGGCGGCATCTTGCTGAATTGCTCCGTGTTCTCGCCGAACATTCTGCGCAGATAGTCCATGTTCGGATCGACCGGCGCGACGATGAATTTTGCCGGGCGACCGACCACCTGATCCATTGGAATACCGACCACCGGGCTCGTGAATTCAATGTCGTAGCGGTACAACTCGCTCACGGCGTCCCGGCCCGTGAAGCGGAGCACTGACGTCGGCGCCGGGTGCGGCGCCAGCTTCAATTCATAAGCCTGCGTAGGCAAAATCATCGACATGGACTCTCTCGGTTGCGCAAACACGCGGCACCACCGGGGCAAACCTCACCACCCCGGCGGCTTGCAGAACGACGTCAGATCAGTTCTTGGACTTCGGCATCTGCGACACGAGCGACAGCCCGATATCCATCCCTTCGACCTGGAAGTGCGGGACGATGAACAGCTTGATCCGGAAGAAGCCCGGGTTGTCCTCGATATCCTCGACCGTGACCTTCGCCTCGCGCAGCGGATGCGACGCCTGCAGCTCGTCACCCGGATCCTTCATCTCGGTCACGAGCCCCTTGATCCAGTTGTTCAACTCGAGCTCGAGCAGGCGACGATCCTTGGTCGTGCCGATGTTCTCCCGCTGGATCAGCTTCAGGTAGTGCGCGATGCGCGACAGCAGGAAGATGTACGGTAGCCGCGCGTTGATGCGGCTGTTCGCGGTCGCTTCCCGGGTCTCGTACAGCGCCGGCTTCTGCGCCGAGTTCGCGGAGAAGAAGCACGCGAAGTCGTGGTTCTTGTAGAACGACAGCGGGATGAAGCCGAGATTCGCGAACTCGAATTCACGCGTTTCGGGGATCAGCACCTCGGTCGGGATCTTCGGCTGGTGGCCGGTGCCGAGGTCGTACAGGTGAACCGGCAGATCCTCGACCTTGCCGCCCGCCTGCGGCCCGCGGATCTGCACGCACCAGCCGTTGCTGACAAAGCTGCGCACCATGTTCGCCGCGAACGCGAACGACGCATTCATCCACAGGTACTTGTCGTGGTCGGGGCCCTTGACGGCCTCCTCGTAGTTGAACGCGCGTACCGGCGCCGTATCCTTGCCGTACGGCAAACGGCCGAGCACGCGCGGCATCGTCAGGCCGACGTAACGCGCATCGTCGGTATCGCGGAAGCTCTTCCACTTGATGTACTCGGCGCGATCGAAATAGTTGCCGATATCCTGGATCGCGGCGACTTCCTCCATCGACTGCTTGCCGAAGAAAGCCGGCCCGACCGAGCCGATGAACGGCATGTGCGCGGCGGCCGCCACCTTCGAGATGTTGCGCAGCAGTGCGACATCCATCGGCGAATTCGCGAACTCGAAGTCGCTGATCATCGCGCTGATCGGTTGACCGCCCGGCGTGTCGTATTCCTCGATGTACGTCAGGCGGTACAGGCCGCTCTGGATCAGTTCCGGCGTATCCTCGAAGTCGCGCTGCAGCGCGTCCTTCGACACGTCGAGCACTTCGATGCGTGCGTTCTTGCGGAAATCGGTGCGGCTCACGAGCATCTTCAGGCCGCGCCAGCGTGCCTCGAGCGCCTGGAATTCCTGCGTATGCATCACGGCGTCGAGTTGGCGGCTGATCTGCCGGTCGATCTGGCCGATATGGAAATCGAGCAGCGACTTGTCAAGGCGGTCCACCGGCTGGCTCGCGTTCGCAACGAGTTCGAGGAATGCGCCCATCCCGCGCGCGATGCGCTCGTCGGCCGACGCCTCGGACAGCATGTCGTTGTCGCGGAACGCCTCGAGCGGGCGCGCTTCGCTGACGGGCTTCAGGTTGATCTTGCTGCACAGCGACGCATAGACGCTGTCGATATCCCCGTGCGGGGCGTCCAGCACGACGGTTTCGCTCGCGCCGGCGTGCTGCGTTTCAGTGGATTTCATGGCGTGTCCTGTCTGCGATCGAATCGCTACGATGTTGCGGAATGCGCTGAACGCGCGTTTTGCCCAGCGCGTGTCACGCATGCCCTTCCGGCTGCGTCGCGGCGGTCGCGATCTGCGCGAGTTCACCGCGCAGCTTCGCGGACAGGCGATCGTCCTTCAGCACCTTCTCGAACTCGCGACGGAACGTGCCGTTGTCGAGCAGGTTCGATTTCAGGTCGCGCAGCAGATTGCGCATCGCGAGGAGCGCCTGCAGCTCGGGAATCTGGCGCGCGACCTGCTCGGGCGCGAAATCCTTGATCGAGCGGAACGACAGGTTGACGGGCAGCTCCGAACCGTCGCCGGCCAGCGTGTTGTCCGCGGCGATCCTGAGATCCGGCGCATAGTCGGCCAGCACGGCATCGAAGTTGTTCTTGTCGATGTTCACCTTCTTGCGCTCGGCAAGCGGCGCCTGCTCACGGCCGGCACTGAAGTCGCCGGCGACCAGCAGCTTCAGGGGCAACTCGACCTTCTTCTGCGCTCCACCCGTATGCAGGTCAAGCGTGATCGACACCCGGCTCTTCGGGATCTCTCGCTGAAAGCTATCCAATTCGTTCTCCTTATCTCAGGAAGCTTGAAGACTCCGCGACACGCACCCGCAAGTCAGGGGTGCATCGCCGTCCGTACTGCCCATGCCAACCCCGCAACGTGCATCGACGAACGGCCCATCCGGATATTCGCGGCCCGATATCCGACTCAGGCGGCAGAAAATATCACGCCCTTTGTCAGCGAGTAAACCCGAAACACGGAAAATTGAAAATTAACGACACAAGGTTTTTTGCAAATAAGACTAGTCCGATCCCATGATGCATTCCAGACACGCCGTCCCAATCCCACACGCTCGCCCATAAATCACTATCAAACAAATTCACGACAATCCCACAACCACTTGATTTATATGCGATTTCCACAAAAAACACGGAACAAAAAATCTCAATAAAAATTCCACTCGACACCACTCACACCGGAGAAACACCCCGCACCCAATAAATCTCAAAATAAACACCCCATTTATCTCAATTTATTCGAGACACTTTCCAACAAATTCGAATAAAACGGGGTATACGAAATCGGAAAACGATGTATAGAATCGGCGCCTCATAATTCCTACATCGGTATTGACCACACCATGCGGATCGACAAACCGCTCTGGCATGAAGGGCTGATTCTTACGCAGCAGCATTTCCAGCAGCAGGAGCGCTGGAACGGGTTCGCGCTGCAACAACTGGCGTCGGCTGTCGCCGTATCGCCATGGGGAACGCTGAACGTCGACATCGACGAGGAGGCACTGTCCTCCGGCCGCCTGAAGCTTGCACGGCTGCAACTGCGTTTCCCGGACGGCACGCCGATCGACACGACCGTCGCCGACGCGTTGCCGCCGGCGCGCGACCTCGTCGGCGAAATTCCCGCGGATACCCAGACCGTCGACGTGCTCGCCGCGCTCGCGCTACCCGACGCGAACGGCAGCAACTGCCGTTTCGACGAAACGGCGCTGGCCCGCCCGCGCCGCGCGTATCGCGAGTTCGTCAAGGTGACGGACCTGAACGGCTCGGCCGAAACCGAAATTGCCGCCGAGCGTCATGCCGTCCGGTTGCTGTTCGGCTTCGAATCGCACGCCGACGACACGGCATGCGCGATCGCACGCCTGACGCGCACGACGAGCGGACAGTTCCAGGTCGATCGCCGATACGTCCCGCCCTGCCTTGCGCTATCGGGTCACACGCTGCATATCGAGCGTATTCGGCGGATCGCCGACATCCTCGCCGCCAAAAGCGCGCTCCTCGGTGCGCGCCGCAGCGAGCGCATCGAGCAGGTGGCCGAGTACGGCGTCGCCGATGTCCAGCTGTTCTGGCTCCTGCATTGCATTCACCAGGCGTGGCCGCAACTGCGCTTCCTCGCGTCGCATCCGGGGCAGCCGACCGATCGCCTGTACCAGGTGCTCGCCCAGTTGGCCGGCTCGCTGATCACGTTCTCGACGCGCGTGTCGCTGACCGACATTCCGCCCTACGACCATGCAAGCGCCCATGACGTGTTCGCAGCGCTCGAATCGCTGATCCGCGATTTGCTCGACGCGATCATTCCGTCACGCGTCGTCTCGATCGGGCTCTCGCATACGACGCCGACGACCTGGGTCGGCCAGTTCCGCGACGAGCGCATCGTCGAAGATGCCGCGGACTGGTATCTGTCCGTCAATGCCGCGTTGCCGGCGTTCGAGCTGGTCGAACAGTTTCCGCGCCTCTGCAAGATCGGCGCACCGGACGACGTCGAGCACATCGTCAATTCCGCCGTGGCGGGAATTCCGCTCAAAGCCGTGCAGCGGGTGCCCGGCGCCATACCGGTCCGGCTGGACAACCACTATTTCGCGCTCGATGCGCACGACGCCGCGCATGCGCGGATGCTCGCCGCGCGCGCTTGCCAGATCTACCTGCCCGCGTCGATTCCCGACGCGTCGCTCGAACTTTATGCGGTGCTGCGCTGATGAATGCCGTCGCCTCCATGCGTCACGAAACCGCGCTGCTTGCGCACGATCCCTCATCCGGTCATGCACTGCGATCCTCGATGCGCGCGCTGTTGCGCGATACCGCATTGCTCGTCACTCACCTGTCGAACGGCGGCCAGGTCGACAACGCCGCAGGCCTGCGTGAGCAGTGCCGCCTGCTGGTCGCACAGTTCGCGACCGCGCTCGATGCGCAAGGCATTGCCGCGGACGTACGGGACGACGCCATCGTCGCCCAGTGCGGGCTGATCGACGAGGCCGCACTGCGGCATCTGCCGGCTTCCGACAAGGCGAACTGGGAATCCACGCCGCTGCAGGTCGAGCGATTCGGCACGCACGATGCAGGCACGCGCATCTACGAGCGGCTCGACTACCGGATGCGCGAACCCGCGCCGAACGTCGACCTGCTCGAGTGCTATGCGGCCGTTCTCGGCCTGGGATTCCGTGGCCGGTATGCCGCCCGCTCGGGCCCGTCCGCGGGCACCCATGACGGTGAGGCGAAACGTCAGGCACTGATGGCCGAACTGGTTGCACAGATCGATCAATTGAGGCCGGCGGGCCGCCCGGGGTTCGTCACCGATTGCTCCAACACGCGACTGCTCGACCGGCTCAGGCACGTGTCGCCATGGGTGGTCGCGGGCGCGGCATGCGTCATCGCGGTACTCGTCTGGTTCGCGTGGGATCGGATCCTCGATGCCGAACTGGCCCAACTCGTCCAGCAAGCGAAACGGCCGTGAGTTCGGGCACCATGCTCCCAACGGCGGCAACCCACGCCGATTCCAATGCGGCACGCGCGGCGTTGTCGGGCCTGGGCTATCCGCTCCGAACGGTCGTGACGCTGTCCGCGGCACTGGCACTGGCCGTCGTCGGATGGGTTGTACCCGTCGAGCGCGGCGTCATGTGGGGATGGGTGGCGATCGTCGTCACGCTTTCCACGCTGGTCGTCTGGCTGCATTCGCGCGGATTGACGCGCGCCCGGGAACGAAACGTTCATGTGATTGCACAACTGGGCGCGGCGACCGCCGACCTGCCCGTCACGCTGCGCACGAGAATGCCGCTCGCGCTCGTCACCGGCGACGGCCTGTCCGCGTTGTTCGATCGCGATACGGCCATGTCGCGTTTCGTGCATGTCGGCGACGGCGCGATCTGGTTGCGAGCCGACAGCCCTCAGGATCTTCCCCGGCTTGCCGTCGCGGTCCGCCAATGGCGGGACGGTCACGCGCCGGATTGTGTCGTGCTGGCGGTCGCGCCGGGCCTTCATGCGAACGACGACACGCTATCGCAGTCGCTGCGCGTGATCCGGCAGGCCGTTGCGGATGCGTCCCGCATGCTCGGCGCGGCGCTGCCGGGCTATGTCGCCATCTATCAGCGGCTCTCGAACGCAAACGCCGCGGCGACGCCGCCGGCCGTCGAATCGGCGGCCCGGTGGTATGGCATGTCGACCGGATCGGCCATCGTCGACATGCATCGCTTCGACACCGCAATCGACGCAGCCGAGTCGGATGCGCTCCATGCCGACGGAAGTCCGGCGGTCGCGGCACGCGCCGCCGGCGTCGCATCGATGATCGGGTGGACCCGACGTGTCGTGTTCGACACGCTGACGGATCGCCGCCAGCCCGCATCGCCCTGGCCGTTGTTCGGCGCCGGCTGGATCGACCATGGCCCGGCGAGCGGCCCCGGCCAACCGTGGGACCGTGAAGTCCGGAGCCTGACAGGTATCGCCCCGGCCGCACTGCCTGCGTCGCCGACGCCATGGCCATTGCCGCAACCGCTGATCGACGCGATGCCGCGCCGATCGTGGCGGTCGCCGCGCATCACCGCCGCCGCGCACGTCATCGCGATCGTCGCCTGCGCCGCAATCGCCGCCATCTGCGGCGCCGCAAAGAACAACGATGCGCTGATGACCCGCATCGGCGAGCACCTTCAACACTACAACCGTATCCCCGCCACGCACGACGCAGCCAAACGCGACGCGCTCCGCGTCCTTGCGTCGGACCGCGATCAGCTCGACCGGTACGCACGGGTCGGCGTGCCGCTCCGGCTGTCGTTCGGCACCTATCGCGGTGCACCGCTGCTGCCCGTCCTCAATGACGCAATCGCGTCGTACGAACCGCCCCCGCCACCGCCCGCCGTCGTCACGCTGGACAGCATGTCGCTGTTCGACAGCGGCAAGGCAAGGCTCCGAACGGGCACCACGCGCGCGATGGTCGATGCGCTCGAACTGATCAAGTCCCATCCAGGCAAACGCGTGCTCGTCGCCGGCTACGCGGACGATCAGGGTCGGCCCGATCGCAATCTGAAGCTGTCGATCGATCGCGCGTCGGCCGTGCGCGACTGGCTCGTCGAAGCGTCCGGCATCCCGCCGACACGGTTCGCGATCCAGGGCTACGGCGATACGCGGCCGGTTGCCGACAACGCCACGCCGGAAGGGCGGGCAAAGAATCGTCGAGTCGAGATCACGCTCGTGCCCGATACACCGGTGCCTGCCGTCCCGACCGGCGCCGCGAAGTAACACGCGTTTGGGTTCCCGGGGCAGTCGCCCCGGGTTTATCAGCGCCGGAATCCGGTTCCGGCGATTCGCAGTACGAAGAAGAAGGAGTGAACAAATGGCAATTCCGGCCTACATGTGGCTCAAGGACGACGGTGGCGCGGACATCAAGGGTTCGGTAACCGTCCAGGATCGCGAGGGTAGCGTCGAACTGGTTGCGTTCGATCACGGCGTGCACATTCCGACCGACGGCAATACGGGCAAGCTGACCGGCACGCGCGTGCACAAGCCGATCACGCTGACGAAGGAGACCGACGCGTCGACACCGTATCTGTACAAGGCCGTGACGAGCGGCCAGACGCTGAAGTCGGTCGAGATCAAGTGGTATCGGATCGACGACGCGGGCAAGGAAAAGGAATACTTCAACACCAAGCTCGACAACGTGAAGATCGTCGCGGTGAAACCGAAGATGCTCGACATCAAGAACCCCGACTACGAGAAGCACAACCATCTCGAAGACGTGGAACTGCGTTACGAGACGATCACGTGGTCGTACAAGGACGGCAACATCATCCACAAGGACACCTGGAACGAACGTTCCTGATGGATTGACCGGCTGGCGGAATCCGTCGCGCTTGCGCGGCGGGATTCCGCTCTTCCGGGCGCCCGCCCTCTTCCCTTCCTGATCCGATACCGACATGACGCCGCCGCTCCGGGACGCTTCCCATCTCATTCGTCGCCTCAATCCCCACTGCACGCGCGCACTCGAAGCCGCGGCGAATCTTTGCCAGACCCGGCTCGCGGACGAAATCGCGGTCGAGCACTGGGTGCTGAAGCTGATCGAAGCCGATGATGGCGACATTCCCGCGCTGCTGCGCCACTACGACCTCGACATCGACGCCGTCTGGGATGCGATGATCGACGTGATCGAGCGCATGCCACGCACGTTGCGCGGCATGCCGGCACTGTCGCGACAACTCGCCACGGTGCTGGAGGATGCGTGGGCGCATGCGACGTCCGACGATCCCGACGACTTGATTCGTTCGGGCCACCTGCTGCAAGCGATCGTCGATGCCCCTCATGTCCTGCGCACCCAGCGTGCGTGGCCGCTGCTGTCCGTCTCCAGCGCGCAGATTCGTCGCGTGCTGCCCCGGCTCGGGCGGCGATCGTGCGAAAACGCAGTTGACGACCCCGTATCGGCACCCGAAACCGACTCGGCCGGCGATCTGCCCGCAACGGGAACACCGACGTCGGCCGCCGCGGCACACCCTGCCCCCACGCGCGCGATCGAGCACGACGCACTCGCGCGTTTCACGCTCGACCTGACCGACAAGGCGCGTCGTGGCGAGATCGACCCCGTCTTCGGACGCGACCGCGAGATCCGGCAGATGATCGACGTGCTCGCGCGCCGCCGCAAGAACAATCCGATCCTGGTCGGCGAACCGGGCGTCGGCAAGACCGCGCTTGTCGAAGGGCTCGCATTGCGCGTGATCGACGGCGGCGTGCCGGAAACGATCCGCGGCACGCGCATCCTGACGCTCGATCTCGGCTTGCTGCAGGCCGGCGCCGGTGTTAAGGGCGAATTCGAGCAACGGCTGAAGAACGTGATCGACGAGGTGCGAGCTTCGACGACACCGATCCTGCTGTTCATCGACGAGGCGCACACGTTGATCGGTGCCGGTAACGCGGCAGGCGGCGCCGATGCCGCCAACCTGCTCAAGCCTGCGCTCGCACGCGGCGAGTTGCGCACGATCGCGGCCACCACGTGGGCCGAATACAAGCAATACTTCGAACGCGATGCGGCACTCGAACGGCGCTTCCAGGTCGTCAAGGTTGACGAGCCGGACGACGAAGCAGCCTGCCTGATGCTGCGCGGGCTCGCCGGCCGCTATGCGGCCCATCACGAGGTTCACATCCGCGACGAGGCGATCGTCGCGGCCGTCCGCCTGTCGCGCCGCTACATTCCGGCGCGCCAGTTGCCGGACAAGGCCGTGGATCTGATCGATACGGCAGCCGCGCGCGTGCGGATGGCACTCGACGTACCGCCGGCGGAACTGCAACAGGCTCATGCGGCGCTGGCGGCGCTCGAGCTGGAGCGTGCCGCACTCGATGCGGACGCCCGCGCCGGCATCGCCGACGTCGGAGGACGGCAGATCGCGATCAGCGCGGAACACGAAGGCGTGCGCCACACCGCCGATGCGCTGCTCGGCCAGTACATGCGAGAACGCGAGCTCGTCGGCATCCTGCGCACGCTCCGTGGCTCGACCGATCAGGCGCCCGACCCGGTAGCCGTTTCCAACACGCTCGACGCGTTATCGACCGTCCAGTGCAAAGCGCCGATGATCTCCCCCGACGTCGATGCGCGATCGATCGCGCGCGTGGTCGCCGAATGGACGGGCGTACCGGTCGGCAATCTCGTCGAGGATGAACTGCGAAGCCTGCTCGCGCTCGAGTCGACGCTCGCGACACGCGTGGTCGGACAGGACGATGCGATCGGCGCATTGGCGGAGAGCCTGCGCACCGCCAAGGCCGGCCTGAAAAGCGAGCACGCGCCGCTCGGCGTATTCCTGCTCGCCGGGCCGTCGGGTGTCGGCAAGACCGAGACGGCGCTCGCGCTCGCCGAGGTGCTGTTCGGCGGCACTGCGGCGCTGACGACGATCAATCTGTCGGAGTACCAGGAAGCGCACACGGTATCGCAGCTCAAGGGGTCACCACCCGGCTATGTCGGTTACGGACGCGGCGGCGTGCTGACCGAAGCCGTGCGCCAGCGTCCGTACAGCGTCGTGCTGCTGGACGAAGTGGAGAAGGCGCATCGCGACGTGCTCGATATTTTCTATCAGGTGTTCGACCGCGGCACGATGCGCGACGGCGAAGGGCGCGAGATCGATTTCCGCAACTGCGTGATCGTGATGACGTCCAATCTCGGCAGTGCGCAGATCGACGACGCGACGGCCGAAAACGCGTCGATCACGCAGGTCGCGTTGCGCGAAGCCATTCATCCGCAGCTGGTCGCGCATTTTCAGCCGGCGCTGCTCGCACGCTTCCAGACGCTCGTCTATCGGCCGCTCGACGCCGCGGCGCTTGCATCGATCGTGCGGATCAAACTGGACAAGATTGCCGAACGCCTGCATCGGCAACACACCGTCACGCTAACGTGCGACGATGATCTGATCGAATCGATCGCGCAGCACTGCGTGTCGCGGGATTCCGGCGCACGCGGCGTCGATGCGCTCCTGAACCAGCGCGTGCTGCCCGTCGTGTCCCGCGAACTGCTTGCCCGGATGGCAACAGGTGTCACGCCGCGACACATCCTGCTGTCGACCGGCGTCGAAGGTGCGTTGACGATCGATTTCGTCGATGCCCCGGCCACGATCGAGGCTCGCATCGAGCAACCGAACCGCCCATGACCGCCGGCCCCTCCCTCTACGACATGCTGCTCGGCCAGATCGGCGGCGAGCCGATCGGCGCCTACGACGACCGAACGCTCGAATGCCTGAGCGTGCAGCAGAACGTGCGACGCATTCTCAATACGCGGGCCGGCGCGCTCAAGCACCTGCCCGACTACGGGTTGCCCGACCTCACGAACATCTACAAGGCATTGCCCGCGTCGGCGCATCTGCTCAAGCAGCAGATGGAGGCCACGCTACTGAAGTACGAGCCGCGCATCCGTTCGATCGACGTCGGGATCGTCGATAACCGCGATCCCGGCATCCTGGTGAGCTTCGAAATGACATGCCACCTGAAGAACACGGGACTCGTGCGCTTCGGCACCTACTTCGAACCGCCGGGCCGCCTGCGCATCGAACGGCGCATCGACCGGCCGTGATCGCACACCCTCACTGCTCGTGCGCGAGGTGCGCCGCAAACCCCACCTTCTCCGGCGCGATCCCGGCCTTCAGCGTCAGCGCCGGAATTTCGTAGTCCCCTGCATTCTGCCGCCGGAACGGAATCGGCCGTGCGGTCCACAGTTCGTCGAGACGCTTGCCGAGCGCCGCGCGCGTTTCGTCGAAGCGCATGTCGTTCATCCGTCCCGTCCGATAGATCACGAACGGCGGCAGCACGTCGAACCCCGGGTAATACAAAATCCCGTGCTGGATCGGAAACAGCACGTCGTCGATCGGCCCGTTGATGCCGCGCGCGCTGTAGTGCGACTCCCAGCCGCCCGTCGTGACGATCACCATCGCACGCTTGCCCGCCAGCGAGCCCTCGCCGTAACGGTCGCCCCAGTGCTGGTCGGAATGCTCGCCAACACCGTACGCGAAGCCGTACGCATACACACGCTCGACCCAGCCCTTCATGATCGCCGGCATCGAGAACCACCACAGCGGAAACTGCAGGATCACCGCGTCGGCCCACTTCAGCTTGTCCTGTTCGCGCGCGATGTCGTCGCGCTGCGTGCCCGTCTCGAACGCACGCTTCGAATCGAGCGCGGGATCGAAACGCGCGTCGGGCGCACGGTCGGTCACGTCATGCGCGTCGAACGCGGCCTTCCAGTTCATCGCGTACAGATCGGTCACCTGCACGGCGTGGCCGGCCGCTTCGAGATGCTCGACCGCGAAGTCCCGCAACGCGCCGTTGAGCGAACGCGGTTCGGGATGGGCATAAACGATCAGCACATTCATGTTCACTGCTCCGTTGATTGCATGACTGCAGGATGCCGTCGCCAACGGTATATTGGAAATGAATTCCTGATATTCCTGGTATAGCCATGAACAATCTCAGACGACTGGACCTGAACCTGCTGGTCACGCTCGACGTGCTGCTCGCCGAGCACAACGTCACGCGGGCAGCTGAAAAACTGAACATGTCGCAGCCGTCGGTCAGCGTGCAGTTGCAGAAACTGCGCGACCTGTTCGGCGATCCTCTGCTGCTGCCGGGGCCGCGCGGGATGCGGCCGACCGCGCGCGCCGAAACGCTGCGCGAGCCGCTGCGGGACGCGCTCGACGCGCTCGAGCGGGCGGTGCTGACGGCGACGCCGTTCGATCCGGCGACCGCAACGAACACGTGGCGCGTGGCCGCCACCGACTATGGCGAATCGACGATCGTCCTGCCCGCGCTGAACACGCTGCGTTCGGCCGCCCCCGCTGCGCGGCTCGCCGTCGTCGAACTCGTGCCGCCGCGCATCGAGCAGGACGCGGAGCGCAACGGCATCGACCTGGCCTTCCATATGACCGAAGCGTCGCCGGAAGGCATGCGGCGCCTGCCGCTGTTCGTCGAGCGATACGTGCTCGTCGGCCGCGCCGGTCATCCGAAGCTGAAGCGGCGCCCGACGCTCGCGCAGTTCGGCGCGCTGGAACACGTGATCGTGTCGCCCGACGGCGGCGGCTTCTTCGGCGTGACGGACGAAGCGCTCGCGAAATCGGGCGCTGCGCGGCGTGTCGTGCTGTCGGTTCCGCATTTCCTGTTCGTGATGTCGGCCGTCGCCAGCACCGATCTCGTCGCGATGCTGCCGGAGCGGCTGGTCCGCAACACGCCCGCATTACGCGTCGTGGAAGCGCCGGTCGAAGTCCCCGGCTACGAGATGTCGATGCTGTGGCACGAACGCGTGCATCGCGATCCGGCGCATCGATGGTTGCGGGAGACGATCGCCGCGTCGCTATGAATCGCTCGCGGCACGAACGCAACCGCACTTTCCATCGTCCGAAACGGGCCGCGGCACACGCGCGTATTCATTCAGGACTTGAAACCGCCTCAAACACTGTATATATTTACAGTGCTTTTGCACCATTTGACCCGAATTCCGTCACCCATGACGGACGGACTTTTGTGAGGCGACCATGTTCCAGTCATCCGCATTCGATCCCGAGCAACCCGGCTTCAACCCCGGCCACTTCGAGCGTGCCGCGCAGCGCGCGGTCGTCGATCTGCAGCGTGTCGTCGGCGGCCCTGCGCAGCGCGCGCTCGGCCTGCGACGCCGCACGCATCCGGCCGCCGTCCGCACGATGAGCTGGCAGGCGCTGCTGAACGTCGAGGAACTCGCGTTCTCGAACGCCGGTTTCCTGAGCCGCAACGATCCGACCGTCGTCGACGCGTTCATCCGCCTGCGCGACAGCCGGCTGGTCGCGGCGGACGTCGAGGAGCCGGTCGACTGGCGTCGCGACGACGACGACCTGCCGGCCGTCTACCTGATCGTCAAGGCGATGCTGGAAGCGGAAGAGGAGGAACGGGCCGAAGCGGCCTGACACACGCGGGGCCGGTAGCGGATGGCTGTGTGCCGGAATCGCATCGCATGGCGACACGGCACCTCGGTTCCACGCTGTCGGCATGCCCCCGGCCTAGAGAATTACGGGGCGGAAAACCGCGATGCGTCGCGCAGGCAGGGCACCGCCGCGCGACGCACGCCGTCCCGACACCCGGAACGATTGCCCGTTACAGCCGCGCGGCAAGCCGCGAACCCTGATCGATCGCACGCTTCGCATCGAGTTCGGCTGCCAGTTCCGCACCGCCGATCAGATGCACCGACCGTCCGGCTGCCTGCAGCGGCACCAGCAGCGCGCGCTGCGGTTCCTGCCCCGCGCACAGCACGATCGTGTCGGCTTCGATCAGTTCGTGATCGGTGCGCTGTTCGCCGTACGACACGTGCAACCCGCGCGCATCGATCAATTCGTAGTTCACGCCGCCGATCATCTTCACCTGCTTCATCTTCAGCGTCGCGCGGTGAATCCAGCCGGTCGTCTTGCCGAGCCCCTTGCCGAGCGGCGCGGCCTTGCGTTGCAGCAGCGTCACTTCGCGCGCGGGCGCCCCGACCTGCGCACGCGTCACGCCGCCGCGCGTCGCGGCCGGATCGGTCACGCCCCACTCCGCTTTCCACTCTTCCAGATCGAGCGTCGGCGACTCGCCGTCCTGCACCAGATACTCGGCGACATCGAAGCCGATGCCGCCCGCGCCGACCACGGCGACACGCCGGCCGACCGGCTGCCTGCCGGCGAGCACGTCGATATAGCTGAGCACGTTCGGCCCGTCCTGCCCGGGAATCTTCGGGTCGCGCGGCGCCACGCCGGTGGCGAGCACGATCTCGTCATAGCCGCCCGCGATCAGGTCGCTCGCGTCGACGCGGCGGTTCAGGTGCAGGTTCACCCCGGTCAGCTCGACCTGGCGGCCGAAGTAACGCAGCGCTTCGTCAAACTCTTCCTTGCCCGGGATCCGCTTCGCCATGTTGAACTGGCCGCCGATCTCCGCGGCCGCGTCGAAGAGGTCGACGTGGTGGCCGCGCTGCGCGAGCACGGTCGAGCACGCGAGCCCGGCCGGCCCCGCCCCGACGACCGCGATGCGCTTCGGCTGCGGCGCCCGCGTATAGACCAGCTCCGTCTCGTGGCAGGCGCGCGGGTTCAGCAGACATGACGCGATCTTGTTCTTGAACGCATGGTCGAGACACGCCTGATTGCAGCCGATGCAGGTGTTGATCTCGTCGGCGCGGCCCTGCGCGGCCTTGACGACGAACTCGGCATCCGCGAGCAGCGGACGCGCCATCGACACCATGTCCGCGCAGCCATCCGCGAGAATCTGCTCGGCCACTTCGGGCCGGTTGATCCGGTTGGTCGTCACGAGCGGGATGCCGACCTCGCCCTTCATCTTCTGGGTCACCCACGCGAACGCGCCGCGCGGCACCGACGTCGCGATCGTCGGCACGCGCGCCTCGTGCCAGCCGATCCCCGTGTTGATGATGGTCGCACCCGCGCGCTCGACGGCCTTCGCAAGCTGCACGGTCTCGCGCCAGTCGCTGCCGTCCGGGATCAGGTCGAGCATCGACAGCCGGTAGATCAGGATGAAGTCGCGCCCGACCGCTTCGCGCGTGCGCTCGATGATCTCGATCGGCAGGCGGATGCGGTTTTCATACGAACCGCCCCACTGGTCGCTGCGCTTGTTCGTATGCATCGAGATGAACTGGTTGATCAGGTAGCCCTCGGAGCCCATGATCTCGACGCCGTCGTAGCCGGCCTCGCGCGCGAGCTGCGCGCAGCGGACGAACGCACGGATCTGCCGCTCGACGCCGCGCGCGCTGAGTTCATGCGGCGCGAACGGCGAGATCGGCGACTTGATCTTCGACGGCGCGACCGCGAACGGGTGGTAGCCGTAGCGGCCGGTATGCAGGATCTGCAGCGCGATCTTGCCGTCGTCCGCATGCACGGCGTCGGTGATCACGCGATGGCGCCGCGCGCCGGCGGACGTCATCAGGGTGCCGCCGAACGGCTTGGTCCAGCCGGCCACGTTCGGCGCGAAGCCGCCGGTCACGATCAGGCCGACGCCGCCGCGCGCACGTTCGGCGAAATAGTCGGCGAGCCGCGGCAGCGTCTTGCGGCTGTCCTCGAGGCCCGTGTGCATCGAGCCCATCAGCACGCGATTCTTCAGCGTGGTGAAGCCGAGGTCGAGCGGTGCGAGCAAGTGGGGAAAGGGGGTCGTCATGATGAGTCTGCCGATAAGCGATGGGTGTCATCGTAGGCGCGCGCCGCCTTGAACGTGAGGGGGCAAACAGCCATAATGCTTGTCATTTCCGGCCAAATCGACATGACCTCCCCGTCACGCAAGGATCACCTCGGGCTCCGCCGGCCGACGATTCCGGTCGCCTATACGCGCCTGTTGCTGCAAGCGCTGGCCGCGCGCGGCGTCGATCTCGCCGCGGTGCGCGCAGGCACGGGGCTACGCGACGCGGTGTTGGCCGAACCGGACGCGCGCGTCGCGCCGTCGCAATGGGGCCGGCTCGTGCTCAACGCGATCGAGATCGGCGGCGATCCAGGCATCGGGCTCGCGTTCGGGCTGCTGCTGAAGCCGACCGTGCACGGCTTCCTCGGCTATGCGACGCTGACCGCGCGGGACATCCGCGACGCGCTGGTCGTCACGCAGCGCTACTTCCGGATGCGCAATCGCCAATATCGTCTGACCTACGCGGAGGACGAACACGGCGCAACACTCGAACTGCACGGCGTGCAGGCGAGCCCCGTGCTCCAGCATCACGTGATGTTCGAGTTCGTGCTGACCGGGCTCGCGCAGAATATCTCGCAGTGGTCCGGGCGCGCGTCGCCGCCGATCGCGCTGCGCTTCGTGTGGCCGGAGCCCGGCTATTTCGCGCGTTATCGCGACCAGTTGCCGCCGGTCGAATTCGGCTGCGCGGCGAATGCGCTGTGGATCGCGCGCGACGTGCTCGACTGGCCGCTGCCGCTCGCCGACGAAGTCGCGCACCGGCAGGCGCTCGTGCAGGTCGAGCGCGAGTATGCGCAGGTACGCCAGGAGGAAGGCGATCTGGTCGAGCGCGTGCGCGCGGAACTGGCGCGCACGGCCGGCGACTATTCGAGCCCGGAGGCGCTCGCCGACGCGCTGCTCGTGTCGACGCGTACGTTGCGGCGCCGGCTCGAGGAGGCCGGGTCGAGCTACCGGCAACTGCTCGACGAAGCGCGGTTTCGCGATGCGAAGCAGTTGCTCGCGGCATCGGACCTCGACCTGAAGACGATCGCCGAGCGGCTGCAATTCACCGACCCGGCGAATTTCACGCGCGCATTCCGACGGTGGGCCGGGCAGACGCCAAGTGCCTACCGGGAAGCGGCGGCCGGGTTGACGGTGTCGAGTTCGGGGAACACGCGCTAGCCGATTCGATCGGGGCGCATAGGTTCACGTCGACGAACGCTCCGTCAGGATGTCGACGAACATCGCGACGAGCGGCTCGACGATCGACTGCGTTGCCGGATCCTCGCCGATCACGGCGACTTCGGACGCGGGCAGCGCCGGCCATTGCGCAGACGTCGGCAGGATCTTCATGCCGGCCTGCAGGAACGACTTGCCCAGCACGGTGACACCCAACCCGCCCGCCACCGCGGCCTGCACGCCCACGAGATTGCTGGCCGTGCAACCCACGGCCCATTCGCGCCGCGCCGCCTCCAGGCTTTCCGTCATCACTTCGCGATACGCGCAGGGCGGCGGCATCATCACGAGGCGCACCGGGCGCGCCGGATCGTTCCGGTAGTTTTTCGCGGCCAGCCATACCAACGGCTCCCGCCATATCACGCGGCCGCGCAGCGGCGCGCCTTCCTGCTTGCGCCGCGCGAACACCACGTCGAGCAAGCCGGCGCGATGCGCGTCGACGAGTTCCGGGCTCGACCCGGTGGTGAGTTCCAGCTGGACGGACGGGAAACGCTCGCCGAAGCGCGCCAGGATCAGCGGCAACTGCGCGTGCACGAGGTTTTCGGATACGCCGAGCCGCAGCCGCGCGAATGGCGCAGGCGCCCGCAGTTCGCGCATGAACGCGTCGTATTGCGCGAGCAGGCGACGCCCACCGGCGAGCACGCGTTCGCCCTCCTGCGTCAGCCTCAGCGAGCGGCTCGTCCGCTCGAAGACGCGCACGTCCAGCGCTTCCTCGAGCCGCAGCACCTTCTGGCTGACCGCGGATTGCGAACGCCCGACGACGTTGGCCGCCGCCGTGAAGCTGCCCGTTTCGGCCACGGCAACGAACGCCCGCAATAAATCCAGGTCCAGCATCGCACCCCATCCATTCGAAACGCTTCTAGATGGAAGAAAGATTATTCGTTTGTCTTCTGGTTCGCAAGTTCGCACAATGGCTTCGGCCTGCCGGATTCGATCGTGAACCGGGGCAGCAAGCGTATCCATGTCGTCGTTTCAACGGAGCAGAAAGATGAGCACACGCAATTCGGTCGAGATCGTCGAGCATTTCTGGCGGGAGGTCTGGCAGTCGCGCAACCCCGACGCCGTGGATGCCCTCGTCGCGGAAGATTTCGCGATCACGTCGGGCGGTGTCGTCATCCGCTCGCGTGCGGAATTCAAGAAGTGGGTCGCGGCCTTTCTCACGAGCATCGACGACTTCAAGTTCGAGGTCGTCGAAACGTTCCAGAACGAAGCCGGCGACCGCGTCGCGAGCCGCTGGCGCGTGACGGGGACGAACAACGGGTTCATGGGGTCGGCGCCGTGCCGGTCGCCCATCGACATGACGGGCACGGCCGTCTGGCACGTGCGCGACGATGGGCTGCTTCAGCACAACTGGGTCGAGCGCAACGCGCTCGAAGTGCATCGCAGCCTGAAAGGGCCGCAACCGTAAACCCGGGCAGCGACAATCGGGGCGGCGAGCCGATGCGCCCGCCACGTCGCGGATCCGGTCAGATCGAACGCGCCGCGTCGCCCAGGTAGATTCGCGTGCCGCCCGCGCCCTCGCCCGCCTCGATCCGCACCGGCCCCGAGGACGCGACAATCGCGTCATACACGTCGTCCGTCACGCAAACCACCGGCACCGCGATCGCATAGAGCTCCGCCGCCACGATCGCGCCGATCGAGATGATCAGGTCGCGCTCCTTCAGCACGATCCCGACCGGCCCCGTGCCGTTGCGCACCGCTTCCGCGAGCACGCTGCTGCTCGAACTCGAGCCCTTCGCGTGCGGCATCACCATGATCCGGCCGGCCAGGCTCGCGCCGGCCTGCGGATGCCCGCGATCGACGATCCGCCCCGCGCCCGAGTCGTAGCCGCCCCAGAAGCTGAGCGGCTTGTCGAGCACGATCGTGTTCGCGCATGCGCTGCCCGGCACGAGCGTGTCGCCCGTCAGTTGCCCCATCATTGCTTCAGTCATCGAATCGCACCTTTCCTTCGAACGCGGAGCGCACGCACTCGCGCATGCTGCCGTACGCGACCGTGACGCCGATGTTCGCGGGCGCATACGACGCCCACTTCCCCGAGTTGGTCATCACCAGGCCCGACAGCTGTTTCATCACCGGCGTGATGTACGTGCAGGTGTCGACGACGATCTGGACGCCGCGCGCGTCGAATTTTCCGGCGAGCCCGAGCTCGCCCAGCTCCCACAGGATGAAGCGGCTCGTGTTCACGTAGAAATCGCACTTCGGCTTGCCGTCGAACTGATCGAGCAGCGCGTCGAGCGTGCGGAATTCGGCCAGCGAAAAATGCGGCGTGCCGAGCGCGACCGCGACGAGCGCGTCGCCGGCCGCGCCATGATTCAGCGTGCGGCGGATCTCGTCGAGATCGGCCATCGCGACATCGACCGTTTGCTGCGCCGCCTGCCCGTGCAACGCGGCGTCGAGCGTCGGCGCCTCGGGTGTGACGCCCACCGCATGAAACAGCGCGACGGCCCCGCTCGATGCGGCGGCCGCGCCGAGCGCCTTGAGTTCGTCTTCGGTGGTGTCGGCGGGCAGCCCGACGATCGCCGGGACGATCGCGCCCGCGATCCTGCCGATCAGCAACCCGAGCGCCGCGAAATAGATGTCGCGCGACGGCCGGTTGCCGAACTCCGGCGCGTTGAATACGATCCGCGCCGCGCGATTCGATTCGACGTGCAGGCCCGCATACGGCGCACGCCCCGTGATCGCGGCGGCCAGATCGAGAAAGTCGCCATAGCGGCTGGTGCGCGCACCGAGCACCGAATTCGCGAACACGATCGCATTGGATTCGGCCCACGCGATCTGCTCGCCCAGGTGCGGACGATTCTTCAGCTGATACGGCGCGCACGTGAAGCTCGATTCGCAGCCGAGTTGCAGGTGCGCCTCCATCAGCCGCTGAGCGTCACGCTGGATCGTGCGATCGCCGTGATACAGCTCGGGATGGATCAGGTCGAGCGACCCGACGTTCAGCGTGGTCGGCACCGCGACTCGCGCGCCGGTGTCGACGAAATACTCGACGAAGTCGAGGCTCGTCTGGCCGTGGTAAAGGCAGCCGTCGATATGCGCGGACGTGATATCGATCAGGTGCGGCGCCGACATGACCTCGGCCGTGCGCGTGACGATCCGCATCGCGCGTGCGACGCCGTCGCCGAATGCGCCGCGCAACATCGCGTCGTCGCGCTCGCTCAACTGCAGCATGGGGGTGCTCCTCGTGTCTCGTCCGGCGAGTCCGGATCGCTTTTGTCATACTACCGCGCGTTGCGGCTAGCGCTGCGCCGTCAGGCTGAACAGTTCGTCGCGCAGCGCCTTGGCCCGGTCGCGGCCGAACTGCGTCTCGAACTCGTCCTGCGCGGCCTGCCACGCGGCTTTCGCCTGCGCGAAGGTGCGCTCGCCGAGCTTCGTCAGGCTGAGCGCGTGCGCGCGTGCGTCATGCTCGGACGCGGCCGCGGCGACGAATCCGTCGCGCTGCAGCGGCTTGAGCGCGCGCAACAGCGTGGTGCGGTCCATCACCAGCGAATCGGCAAGCTCGCTCATCACCAGGCCGGGCCGGCGCGACAGGTTCGCCATGATCGAGAACTGTGCGGGCGTGACACCGACCGAGGCCAGATGCCGCTCGTAGAGTTGCGTGACGAAGCGCGCCGCCTGGCGCAGCGCGAGGCAATTGCAGGCCTGGGCGATCTCGATATCGTTCATGATCGGCAATTTATATGTGCATATGCATAAAGTCAATGTACACTCCGCCGTAACATGGCCGGGCAGGCCGCTTTCACCGCGCGCCGCCATCGCCGCGAGGAGACGAACATGGACTACATCGACAAGCTGCGGATCTTCCGGTCGGTGGTGGAAATGCGCAGCTTCACGCGCGCCGCCGACATGCACGGCCTCGCGCGGCCGGTCGTGTCGCGAGCGGTCGCGGATCTCGAGGCGCGCTTCGGCAGCCGCCTGCTGCACCGGACCACACGCCAGGTCTCGCTGACCGAAACCGCCGAGCGCATCTACGAACGCTGCGCGGCCGTGCTCGACGAACTCGACTCGCTGGAAGCGCAGGCGCAGTCGCACACGCGCGAGCCCGAGGGGCTGCTGCGCCTCGTCGCGCACACGACGGCCGCGCTGAACCGGCTCGTGCCGCTGATCGCCGGCTTCAAGGCCGCGCATCCGAAAGTGCGCCTCGACGTCACGCTGACCGAGCGCCCGGTCGACCTCGTCGGCGAAGGCTACGACATCGGCATCGTCGTGCCGTACATGCTGACGAGCGAAACGACCGTCGTGCGCCTGGTCGAACGCATTCCGGTGGTGATCGTCGCGACGCCCGCGTATCTGCGCGCGCACCCGCGTCCGGAGACACCGGCCGCGCTCGCCGATCATGCGTTCGTGCCGCTGTCGCCGTCGCTGCGCCGGCCCGCGCTGTCGTTCCGCGTCGACGGCGACACGCTGACCGTGCCGTTGAGCTTCGACATCTCGTCGAACAGCCCCGTCTTCAACCGTGAAATGGTGATGCACGACTTCGGCATCGGCGTCGTGCCGAGAACGCTCGTCGAGGCCGAACTCGCGTCGGGCGCGCTCGTGCAGCTGCTCGAAGGCGCCGATCTGGTCGACGCGTTCGTGGAGATCAAGCTCGCTTACGCGAACCGCGCGCTGCTGCCCGCGAAGGTCAAGGCGTTCATCGACTACACGGCCGCGTATTGCGACCGCGGAGGCCGGATTGTTCCTGCCGCCGCCTGACTCGGCGCAAAAACGCGCCGTCCGGCCGCCGATTGGTACAGCCACGACACCAATCTGATCCCGCCCCGACTCTCGCTTCAGGCCGCCTCGCCACCTAATATGTGCACATGCACACGACCACCCTCACCGATGACGATTGCTTCGCGATCCGGCAGGCCGCGCGGCGAATCTCGCAGTTCTACGAGCGCTATCTGTCGCGGGCAGGCGTCACGCCGTCGCAGTACAGCATTCTCGCGCTGCTGCGGGAGCGTCCGGGCCTGACGATGGCGACGCTGTCGGCGGTACTGGTGATCGAGCGCACGGCGCTCCTGCGCGCGCTCAAGCCACTGATCGGCGCCGCGCTCGTGACGGGCCGGATGGAGCCGCGTTGCCGCCGCCAGACGTTCGCGCTGACCGAGCACGGCGAAGCCAGAATCGCCGACGCGCATGTGCACTGGCTCGCCGCACAGCAAGCGTTCGAGCAGCGGTTCGGGTCCACCCAGGCGGCCCGCCTCAGAGACGAATTGTTTCGGATCACGCATAACCTGCCGGAACGCTAGCCCCTTTCCCGATCGATGCGACATCGTCGATCGTTTTGATAAGTGCATATACATAGGTGAATCGATGGAAACGACCCAAGCCGCTGCTTCCCGCGAAGCAGCCACAATCGACCCGCCCGCGAAGCAGCAGCGCCGCGTGCCGTGGATGCGCATCGCGGTGGGCGCCGTGGTCGTCGTCGTGGCCGCGGCCGCGCTCGACTGGCTGTTCGTGCTGCGCTTCCAGGAAAGCACCGACGATGCGTATGTCGGCGGCGACGTCACCGTGCTCGCGCCAAAGGTGAACGGCTTCGTCGACAAGATCCTCGTGACCGACAACCAGCGCGTGAAGGCCGGCGACGTGCTCGTGCAGCTCGATGCGCGCGACTACGATGCGAAGCTCGCGCAGGCCGACGCGGAAGTCGACAGCGCGCGCTCCGCGGTGACGGAACTCGAAGCGAAGCAGCAGCTGCAATACGCGGTGATCGGCCAGCACGCGGCGGACCGCAATGCGTCGTCGGCCGAGCTCACGCGTGCGTCGTCCGACCGCGTGCGCTACCGCGAGCTCGTCAAATCCGATGCGGTGTCGAATCAGATCGTCGAGCGCGCGGATGCCGACTATTCGAAGGCGGATGCGGCCGTCGCCCGCAGCGACGCCGCGCTGCTCGCGTCGAAGCGGCAGCTCGACGTGCTCGGCGCGCAGCTCGCCGATGCGCGGGCCCGCGTGAACACGGCGCTCGCCGCGCAACGCGTCGCGGCGCTCAACGTCGAGTACACGACGATCCGCTCGCCGGTCGACGGTTACGTCGGCAACCGTACGAGCCGCGTCGGGATGCTCGCGAATGTCGGCGTGCCGCTGCTGACGGTCGTGCCCGCGTCGGGGCTGTGGATCGACGCGAACTTCAAGGAAGACCAGCTGCGCAAGATGCGCGCGGGCGATCGCGTCGACGTCACGCTCGATGCGTCGAGCACGCGCCTGCACGGCCGCGTCGACAGCCTCGCGCCCGCGACCGGCGCGACCTTCAGCGTGCTGCCGCCCGAGAACGCGACCGGCAACTTCACGAAGATCGTCCAGCGCGTGCCGGTGCGCGTGCATCTCGATCCGCAGCCGGGCATCGAACACGTGCTGCGCCCCGGTCTGTCCGCGGGCGTGACGGTGTACACCGACCACGCGAACTGAACCGGAGCCGACCATGACCACCGCGTTTTCCGGCGACCCCGCGTCGCAGCCCACGAAGCAGCGCGTCTTCGCGTTCGCGCTGATGTGCGTCGGCTTCTTCATGGCGACGCTCGACATCCAGATCGTCGCGTCGTCGCTGCGCGACATCGGCGGCGGCCTGTCCGCCAGTCAGGACGAGCTGTCGTGGGTGCAAACGGCCTACCTGATCGCCGAGATCATCGTGATCCCGATGTCCGGCTGGCTGTCGAAGGTGATGTCGACGCGCTGGCTGTTCACCGCATCGGCGGTCGGCTTCACGATCACGAGCATGCTGTGCGGGCTCGCGTGGGACATCAACTCGATGATCCTGTTCCGCGGGCTGCAGGGCGCGCTCGGCGCCGCGATGATTCCGACCGTGTTCACGACCGCGTTCGTGCTGTTCCCGGGCAGGCAGCGGCTGATCGCGTCGACGACGATCGGCGCGCTCGCCTCGCTCGCGCCGGCGATCGGGCCGGTGATCGGCGGCTGGATCACCGATCAATGGTCGTGGCACTGGCTGTTCTACCTGAACCTCGTGCCAGGCATCGCCGTGGCCGTGCTGGTGCCGCGTTACGTGCATATCGACGAACCCGACCCGAGCCTCCTCAAGCGCGGCGACTATCTCGGCATCGCGCTGATGTCGGGCTTCCTCGGCTGCCTCGAATACGTGCTGGAGGAAGGCCCGCGCAAGAACTGGTTCAGCGACGACGCGATCGTCATCTGCGCGTGGATCTCCGGCATCTGCGGCTTCCTGTTCATCGTGCACGCGCTGACCGCGGACGATCCGGTCGTCGACCTGCGCGCGCTCGCCGTGCGCAACTTCGGGATCGGCAGCCTGCTGTCGTTCGTGACGGGCATCGGCATCTTCGTGACGGTGTTCCTCACGCCGCTGTTTCTGTCGCAGGTGCGTGCCTTCAGTTCGCTGCAGATCGGCATCGCGCTGCTGTCAGTCGGCGCGTTCCAGCTGCTCGCGCTCTGCGCATATGCGTTCGCCGCGCGCTTCTTCAGCATGCGCGCGCTGCTCGTGTTCGGCCTCGTCTGCTTCGGCCTCGGCTGCTACCTGTATACGCCGATCACGCACGACTGGGGCTGGCGGGAACTGCTGCTGCCGCAGGCGCTGCGCGGCATCGGCCAGCAGTTCAGCGTGCCGCCGATCGTGACGATGGCGTTGGGCTCGTTGCCGCAGTCGCGGCTGAAATCGGCGAGCGGCCTGTTCAACCTGATGCGCAACCTGGGCGGCGCGATCGGCATCGCGGTGAGCGCGACGATACTCAACGACCGGCTGAACTTTCACTACCTGCGCCTGAACGAGCACGTGAGCGCCGGCGAGCCGCAGGTCGCGTCGCTGCTCGATCGCCAGGCCGCGTACTGGACCTCGGTGGCCGGCAACACGCTGGATACCGCCCAGGCCGGCCTCGCGAACCTGCATCGCCTGATCTATCGCGAAGCGCTGACGCTCACCTACGCGGATGCGTACTACGCGCTGTCGCTGTGCTTCATCGTCGCGCTGATCGCCGTCGCGTTTTCCCGTCCCATTACCCTGAACGCGCCGCCGCCGGACGCGCACTGAAGCCGAGGTCATCGTCATGAAAAAGCTACTCGTCGCGCTGGCCGTCAGCGCGTTCGCCGCCGGCTGCGCGGTGCAGCCCGCGCAGCATCCCGCGCTGCACGATTCCGTTCAATCGCTCGCGCCCGCCGCGTGGGACACCGACGTGCCGCGCGCGGACATCGACGCTGCGGCGTGGTGGGCGCGCTTCCATGATCCCGTGCTCGACCGGCTGATCGCGACCGTGCTCGACGGCAACCTCGATCTGCAGGCCGCCACCGAGCGCGTGAAGCAGGCGCAGGCGCTGACCGTGCAGAAGCGCGCGGCGCTGCTGCCCGAACTCGACGCGACCGCGCATGCGTCCGACGCGCGCCAGAACACGCCGCCGCCGCTCGGCTACGTGCGGCAGGCCGGCATCGGGCTCGCGCTGAGCTGGTCGCCGGACGTGTTCGGCGGCGAACGGCTCGACCTGCTCGCGGCGCAGGCCGAGCTGGTCGGACAAAAGCATGCGGAAGATGCGATACGGCTCGCGCTCGCGGCCGATGCGGCGTCCGCGTACGTCGACCTGCGCTGGGCGCAGCAGGAACTGAAGATCCTGCAGGACAACGCGGCGATCCGTCAGCATGCGCTCGAGCTCACGCGCAAGCGCCAGGCGTTCGGGCTGTCGACGGAACTCGACGTCACGCGCGCGCAGAACCAGCTCGATGCGCTCGAAGCGCGGATTCCGCCGACGCAGGCGCAGATCGCACATCAGCTCAACCTGATCGCCGTGTATTCGGGCCGCACGCCCGAGTCGGTCGACCGGCTCGTGCTCGCGCAGGGCGGCGAGATTCCCGCGCCGCCAGCCGGGTCGCCCACCACGCTGCCTTCGCAGGCGCTGCTGCGACGGCCCGATGTGCTCACTGCTTACGCGCAGGTCGAACGGCGCGCGGCGCAGGTCGGCGTCGCGAAGGCCGAGCGGTATCCGAAGTTCTCGCTGAACCTGGCGGACGGGATTCTTGCCGCGTCGTACCTCGGGTTGCCGACGCTGACCGACAATCTGTTCAGCGCGGCGTTGAGCGCGACCAGCCCGATCTTCAACGCGGGGCGGATCACGGCCGACATCACGCAGAGCGAAAGCCGGATGCGCGAGTCGGAACTCGGTTTGCGGCAGACGATGCTGCAGGCGCTGCGGGAAGTCGAGGATGCGCGCGCGAACCTCGTCAGCAGCGATGAAGCGACACGGCGGCTCGACAGTGCGCTCGCGGCGTCAGACAAGGCGCTCGGGCTGGCGAATCAGCTCTACAAGGGCGGCGCGACGGATTTTCTGGATGTGCTGTCCGCGCAGGAGGTGTATCTGCGGGACTCGGATGCGCTCAATCAGGTCAGGCGCGAGCATGCGCTGGCCGCGGTCGCGTTGTATCGGTCGCTTGGCGGCGGGTGGAGCAGGAACGATGCGGCGGGCGGGACGGACACGCAAGCCGTGGCCGCCGCCGCCGCCGCGAAGAACTGATCGCGGCCACCCTGCGATGCCGGCTCCGTGGCCCGTGCATGCACGGGTGCCGGGCCGGCGGTGCGATCAAGCGGCGTCGGGCCACCGGTATCCAATCACCTCGCTCAGCGGATACGCGAGTTCACGCACCTCGTCCAGCTGATTGCCGCCGAACAGATGCACGTGCTCGTCGTCATGACGCAGATAGAACCCGACGTGGCCCTTCCAGCTCGCGGGATCGTCGCGCGTGAGAATCGCGATGCAGCCGTACACCGGGCGCGTCACCGGCCGCCCCCACTCGAGCCACGAACGCGCGAGCGCCGACCCCGTGCCGCGGATGCCGGCATGCGTCATGCACCAGTTGACGAACGACGAGCACCACGAAATCTTGTCGTCGTAGCCGACGAGATTCGTGTGGTTGTTGTATTCGACGATGCGCGGGTTGATGCTGCCGGGCGGGAAACGGCGGATGCCCAGCTCGGCCAGCGCGACGGCCATCCAGGGCGGATGACCGGATTGCGGATTGCCCTCGGGGTTCGATCGGATCACGACGGTCTCGGGTTCGGTGGTCGGACGGAGGGGTTAATGTTCGCACGAATGGGACGGCGTGAGCGCAGCGCTTCGTGAGCATCCCGCGATACCCGACCGCCCTCGTCTACTCGATTTCCGACACAGGCTCGAACAATGGGCCGGATTTTTTCGCCTTTCGCCTTCGTGCGAATTCCGGATTCGGGATGCGGGCCATTCCGCGAGATCGACTACCATCTGATCATTCGTCGATCTCCAGAACACCTCCTCCGGAAAGGGGCCACGCGCCATGACTACCCGCTCAGACGGCACCTTGCCGTCCGGCATCGCCGACGCGTCGAACCAATCAAGACAGGGCACCGGTGCACAGCCGCGCGTCATTACGCTACCGGCGCATCTTCGGCAGATTCCCTCGTGTGAAGGGATTCCCGACCTGTTCAATACCTATCTGGTCAATATCGGCTTCCTGCTGTTTTTCGGCACGATGTTCGTCGGGCTGCTCACCGCACCAATCGGAGATGCGTCTTTCGCGCGAGCCGGCTTCATCGGATTCGTTTTGTGGCTCTGCATATTGGGCTGCCTCGCGTGGGGAGTGGCCATCGTCATTCGAGCCATGAAGAATATCGGCGGCTGGTTTCATGTCGATGCAACCGGCTTCCGATATGGCATCGGCAAGCGCTCGAATGCGGCAGCCCTGCAGCGGGAGCGGCACATCGAATGGCATGAAGTCGTACCCAGCCAGGACCAGCGCTGCGACGTCGAATACGACACGGCATCCCGAGTGACCATGAGGCCGGCGAGTTTCCAGTTCTGGCGACGCGGTGCCAAACGCGAACCGGCGACGCGATTCACGCTGCGCAGGAGTCTCGTGGATTACGACGCCGACAGTGCCATCCGCTGCGTTCGCTTCAAGAATCATCACGAACTGCTCGTCGCGCTGCTGTGCGGCCTGGCGCATCAGGGGCTGCGTTTCAATCCGCGGGCGTTCATCGCCGCCGGGATTCACCCTGAAACCTGGCAGCCGCTCGCAAAAGCACGACGCCCGGCGATGATCGCTTTTTCGATCATCGGCGCGCTCGGGCTTCTCGCCTTTTGGGCATGGGGGCGCATGTCGCTGCCCTTTTCGCTGGCGATCCTGATCGTTTCCTTCGTGTATTACTGGACCGAGGGCAGGTACGCTTTGTCGCCGGATATCAAGCACTATCCGCGCGATCCGATCGTATTCCGCATCGACGACGACGGTCCGGCTGACGACGCGAAATCGTAACGGACCGGGCGGCCGTGCACGAATCGCGTCGATTTGCCCGCCGCCATGCCGAGGCCGCTCCGCATCGCACCGAAGCAGCCTCGTCGCCCCCCTTCCCCTCACTCCACCGTCACCGATTTCGCGAGATTCCTCGGCTTGTCGATATCCGCCCCGCGCAGGCACGCCGCGTGATAGGCGAGCAGCTGCAGCGGCACGACGTGCAGGATCGGCGACAGAAGCCCGTAGTAATCCGGCATCCTCAGCACCGACACGCCGTCGCCGTTGTCGATCCGCGTATCGGCATCGGCGAATACGTAAAGCTGCCCGCCGCGCGCCCGCACCTCCTGCATGTTCGACTTGAGCTTCTCGAGCAGCGCGTCGTTCGGCGCGATCGTCGCGACCGGCATCGCGTGCGTCACGAGCGCGAGCGGCCCGTGCTTCAGCTCGCCGGCCGGATACGCTTCCGCGTGGATATAGGAAATCTCCTTGAGCTTCAGCGCCCCTTCGAGCGCGATCGGGTAATGCAGCCCGCGCCCCAGAAACAGCGCGTTCTCGTACCGCGAGAACTCCACCGCCCAGCGCTCGATCTGCGGCTCCAGCGCGAGCACGTCCTCGAGCGCAGCCGGCAATCGTCGCAGTTGCGTCGCATAGCGGGCGAGCTGCGCATTGTCGACATAGCCGCGCAGCCGGCCAAGCGTCACCGCGAGTATGAACAGCGCGACGAGCTGCGTCGTGAACGCCTTGGTCGACGCGACGCCGATTTCCGGGCCGGCGCGCGTCAGGAACCGCAGGCCGGTCTGACGCACCATCGCGCTGGTCGGCACGTTGCAGATCGCGAGCGTGTCGACATGACCGAGCGCCTGCGTGTACTTGAGCGCGGCAAGCGTGTCGGCTGTCTCGCCGGATTGCGACACGCTGACCACCAGCGTATTCGGCATCGCGAGCGCGTCGCTGTAACGGTATTCGCTCGCGATCTCGACCTGCGCGGGCAGGCGCGCGATCGTCTCGAGCCAGCGGCGGGCAGTCAGGCCGGCATAGTGACTCGTGCCGCACGCGAGGATCAGCACGTTGTCGATCTGCTCGAACGCCCGCGCGGCATCCGGGCCGAAGGCCGCCGGATCGAACAGCCCCGCATCGGGAATGGTCGCAGCCACGGCCTGCGGTTGCTCGAAGATTTCCTTCTGCATGAAATGCCGGTACGGCCCGAGCTCGACCACACCCTGCGTCGACGAGACGGTCTGGATCGGGCGATCGACCGGCGTGCCGCCGCGTTCGAGAATTCGCACGCCGCCCGGCGTCAGCTCGACGATGTCGCCTTCCTCGAGAAAGATGAAGCGATCGGTGATGCCGGCGAGCGCGAGCGCGTCGGACGCGAGAAAACATTCGTCATCCTTCAGGCCGACGACGAGCGGCGAGCCGACACGCGCGCCGATCAGCCGCTGCGGCTCGTGCTTGCTGAACACCGCGATCGCGTACGCGCCGTGCAGCTGCGACGTCGCATCGCGCACAGCAGCGAGCAGGTCGCCGCGATACTTGCTGTGGATCAGGTGGGCGACGACCTCGGTGTCGGTCTGGCCGTCGAATTCGTAGTGCTCGTCGGACAGTTGCCTGCGCAACGCTTCGTGATTCTCGATGATGCCGTTGTGCACGAGCGCGATTTCGTCGCGCGAGAAGATCGGATGCGCGTTGCAGGTAGCGGGCGCGCCATGCGTCGCCCAGCGGGTGTGCGCGATGCCGGTGGTGCCGGACAGCCCGGCGCTGCGCACGTGCGCGTCGAGATCCGCGACGCGCGACACGCTGCGTTCGCGGCGCGCGTGGCCATCGACGACGGTCGCCACGCCGCATGAATCGTAGCCTCGATATTCGAGGCGGCGCAAACCTTCAATCAGAATCGGAATGATGTTCCGTTGCGCAACCGCGCCGACGATGCCACACATGAAACGCCTCCTTCCCTTTGTCCGTTCATGAACCGTGCGCCATCGCGTCAGCGCGATCCGGTCACCGTGACCTCCGCCGTCGTCAACCCGCATTTGGCGGGCACGAGCGGGTCGGTCATCCTGCTTTCGAATGCCAGGTACAGTGCCTCCTCCAGTACATTCCAGTGCGCGCCGTGACGGTACGGTCCCGAGCGCGCATACCAGCAGGCGACGGTGCTCCAGTCATTCATCTTGTATGCGACCAGCGCGATCAACCCCCACGGGAAATCGGAGCCGGCGAGTTGCATCCAGGTCTTGCCGTACTTCTGCATCCACTGCGCATAGATCCTGTCGTTCGACTGGTCGGGCACCTGGACGCCCGACAGGAGCGGGAAAATCTGCGCGACTTTCGACGGATAGAAGCTCGCGTCGCTGACCTTCTGCGTGCTCGCGCGAAAGCCGGATTGCGTGCCGCGCCAGAACACCTTCACGATCGCCGACGACAGCCGGTCGGCGCGCTGGCTCCACGGCGCCGCATGCACGGCGTCGGCGCGGCGCACGTAATACGCGGCGAGGGCCTGGAACGCGCTGTGCACCTCGACGTTGTCCATCAGCAGCGCCACCTGCGGCGACGACGAGATCTGATAGACGCCGCTCGTCTTGTCGAGCAGCGTATCCAGGTGCGCGCCCGCACGGTTCAGGCTAAGCTCCCACGCGGCCGGCATCCCGTCGGGCGGGGCGAAGCGCGCGAGCAGTTCGATCCAGCTCGCCATCATCGCGTCGTCCGCGTCGGCTTCCGCGCACCGGTTCGTCAGCCCGTCCTTCACGCAATAGCGGTCGAAGCCGCCGTCCGGACGCTGGCGCGGCAACAGCCATGCGATCCATGCAAGTGCCGACCGACGGGCGTCCATCCGCGTATCGGCCGCGGCAAGCAGGGCCTTCGCCGCAAAATAAGGATCGATGCCGGCCCCGTTCAGGCGCACGGTGATCGCGCCGTCCGGGCGTTGATACAACCCGTTGAGCTGGAGTTCGGCGGCGCCCGCGTGCAGCACGGAGCAGCACGCAGCGACGCAGCAGGCAACGCGCCACGCATGGCACGGCCTGACGGTGGCCGACACGCACGCGCGTGCGGCCGGGAAAAGCGCGGGCCAGTTCATGATGTGGGGCTCCTGCGCGGTAGTCCTGCGCAATCGTCGGACGCGGCGTTGGCCGCGTCGCGTCCGGCGAACATATCGACGTGTGGCTCGGGCACCTTGGTGCGCGTGGCGCCGAGTCGTATTCGGAACGATGTCCCGTTGTGCGGCCGCGCCGACGATTCCACACATGACGCGTCTGCCTCCCGGTTCCGTTCATGGACCGGCGCCGTTGCGCCAGCGCGATCCGGTCACCGCTCTCTCCGCCGTCGGGACACGCGTGTCACTCCTGAAACTAGCAAGGGGCGAGCCATGAATCGCCGCGCCCCGTCCCGCAAGGGCCCGTGAGTACTCGATCGACACGCTGCGGATCCGGATCGCATGTTTTTGATTCACCGCCGAATCAACGGTCGCGCTCCGGCGGGGATCCCCCTTGCAAGACACGAGCACCGCGCGCAGCGCCATTCCGGGAAGCCAATCGCTGCGGACAGGCGATCCATCGCTACGGTCGGGCAAGTACCTGTGCGCCTCGCGTTGCAGATCGAGCAGCCATCGCGCCGATATGTCAGCCCGCTCCGGGCGTGCGTTTCAGATGCGCAACATTTCGCACCCGCCGAGTCTGACGATGCGCACGACGCGATGCGTCGGAGAAATCCTTCGTGCGGAAACTATGCAGGAGGGCCGACGACGTCCTGCCCATTCCTATACAGAAATCGCAACTCAAAGTAACTCATGGGACCCGCAAGGTCGCCCGCGCTTCGATCGGCAGCGCGTCGCGCGACGCAAGCTGCCGTGCTTCCAATGACGTGACCGGATCGATGTCGCGAACGGTCGGATGTTTACCCGCGTCGGGGCAGCGCGCGGCGATCGTGCTCGTAGCGCTCGTAGCAATTGTGAAACGTTCCGCGGCAATCCGCGTTTGCGAAGCGACGCGGGCCCGCTCGCAGGGCCGCTGGTTTGAATATTGCTCTATCCGTAGCAGGGACGGGTACCGGTGCGCCTCGACGCGGTGACGTACGCAACCTGACCGACAGACGTCGCGATCAACACATCGAGGAAAGCTCATGACGTGATTGACGATGCAAGGTGCCGCCGGCGTGATCACATGCGGGCATGGGACGACTCGCCTGCACGAATGCCTGACGCCAGGCGCCGGGTCCTCCGGCGCGAAGAAGCTCAACGAGGATAACGATGAAAAAGATCTTGCTTGTGTTCGGGACTCGGCCGGAAGCCATCAAGATGGCGCCGCTCGTCCGCGCGCTGAAGGCGCGCAGGGATGTCGACGCCAGGGTATGCGTCACCGCCCAGCATCGGGAAATGCTGGATCAGGTGCTGACGTTGTTCGGCATCAAGCCCGACTACGATCTCAATCTGATGCGTCAGAGCCAGACGCTGACCGACGTGACGACCGGCATTCTTCAGGCGATCGGAGTCGTTTTCGACGACTTCCGTCCTGACGTCGTCCTGGTGCACGGCGATACGACCACGACGCTGGCCGTGAGTCTCGCCGCGTTCTATCGCTATCTGCCGGTCGGACACGTGGAAGCGGGTTTGCGCAGCGGCGACATCTGGTCGCCGTGGCCGGAGGAACTGAATCGCCGCGTGACCGACGCCGTGTCGTCATGGCATTTCGCGCCGACCGGCCAGGCTCGCGACAACCTGTTCAGCGAAGGCGTACCGGTGGGTGCGGTCGTGATGACCGGCAACACCGTGATCGATGCGCTGCACGACGTCAAACGGATGCTCGATCACAATGCCGAGCTCAACGACACGGTCGCCGCGCACTTTCCGTTTCTCGAACCGTCGCGTCGCGTCGTGCTGATCACCGGCCATCGCCGCGAAAGCTTCGGCGAGCCGTTCCGGCATTTCTGCGAGGCGCTCTGCGCGCTCGCGAACCGCTATCACGATGCGCAGTTCGTCTATCCGCTGCACATGAATCCAAACGTGCGCGAGCCAGCGCGCGCGCTGCTCGGCGGCGTGCCGAACATTTATTTGATCGATCCCCAGGAATATCTTTCGTTCGTATTCCTGATGTCACGCGCGCATTTCATCATCACCGACTCGGGCGGCATCCAGGAGGAAGGGCCTGCGCTCGGCAAGCCGGTGCTCGTCACGCGCGACACGACCGAGCGTCCCGAAGCGATCCAGGCCGGCACCGCGCGGCTCGTCGGCACGGATCAGGAACGGATCATCTGGGAGGCGTCGCGACTATTCGACAGCGAGCGCGCGTATGAGGAAATGTCGCACGCGAGCAATCCGTATGGCGACGGTCATGCAAGCGAGCGGATCATTCATGCACTGATGCATATTCCGGGGGCGACCGCGAAGGCGACAAGCTTTTCGATGGGCGCCGCGGAAATGCCGTTCAACCCGCTCACACTGGGGTTGCAGGCGTTGCGCTCGCGCTGACGTCGATCACTGGACGGCATGCCGACGGTCGGCGACGCGTGACGTCGCCGGCCGTCATTCGTCACACGTGAACCACCGTCCATCGCCGTCGAATCGCACCGTACAACCGGCGAGCGCCGCCGTCCGCTATCGGATCACGGCATCGGCCATCGCCTGGGCCTGCGCAATCAGCCGCGGGTAAATCCGCTGGGACACCACCTGTTTGGCGAAACACGCCTGCCGCGTATCGTCGGGCACGCGCGCCGCGCTGCACGCCGCGATCGGGCGCAGCGTCACGCTCTTCCACAGGATGTACACCCGTTGGCCCTGCCGGACCGACACGGCCAGCGTGTTCGGCCCGTCCGGCACGCCGTCCTGGCTTTCGCCCAGCAGCAACGCCTTCACGACGCCGTCGGCCGGCTGCCGCTTGACCGGCAATTCGGCGAAGCGAAACGCCGCGGCGTCGTCGCCGAACACGTTCGTGTAAAGCGTTTCATGGTCGAACATCGCGGCGACATCGTCGGTCGGCTTGATGCCGGCATCCGCGTTACTCGCCCAGGCCTTCAGCAGCGCAACCGTCGTCACGACGAGATTCGTCTTGCCGTCCTCCGACTTGAAGGACAACCCGTCCGGCCCCGGCGGCATCCCGTCGACGGGGCCGACACTCTGCACGGTGCCCTCCGCCTTCGCGGCAAACCCTTTCGCCCGGACCGTGCCGATCAGCTTGGCGAGCCGTGCATTCACGTCGGCCGTGTACTGCTTGTCGAGCGCCGCCCGATCCTCCATCCGCGCCGCCGCCAGGGTCGCCGCAGCCTTGTTCCGATAGGCAAGATACGACTCCGCCGGTGATGCGATCACCTTCGCCCCGACCGCGGCGAGCAGCGCCGCGACCACCACTACTCCCGCACCGACCTTCAGTCTTGATATGCGCTTCATTTTTTATGACGTTACCGAACCCCGCGCCGACAGCGAAAACGGCTGCCGTCATCCCGCGGCAGCCGTCCCTCAGAAACGCTTCATTCTAACGTCGCGCGCGCTTCATTCATCTACCTTGAATGCCGATACCAGTCGCGTCAGTTCCGCCGCCTGCTGCTTCAGGCTCTCCGCGGCCGCCGCGCTTTCCTCGACCAGCGCCGCATTCTGCTGCGTCATCTGATCGAGCGACTGCACCGCGTCGCCGATCTGGTCGATGCCCGCGCTCTGCTCCAGGCTCGCCTCGGCGATCTCACTCATCATCGCGCTGACGCCCTGCACCTGCGACACGACATCGCGCATCACCTTCCCCGCCTCGCTGACAAGCCGCGACCCGGTGTTCACCGTGCCCGCGCTGTGCTCGATCAGCGCCTTGATCTCCTTCGCCGCCTGCGCGCTGCGCTGCGCGAGGTTGCGCACTTCGGCAGCGACGACCGCGAACCCGCGTCCCTGCTCGCCGGCCCGGGCCGCCTCGACCGCGGCATTCAGCGCAAGGATGTTCGTCTGGAACGAGATGCTGTCGATCATCACGATGATCTCGGAGATCCGTTGCGACGCATCGCTGATCTGCTCCATCGTGGACACGACTTCGCCGACGACCTGCCCGCCGCGCGACGCCGTATCGGATGCGCCGGTGATCAGCTTCGCGGCCGTCGTCGCGGTTTCGGTGTTGTTGCGCACGACCGCCGTGATTTCCTCCATCGACGAAGCCGTGCGCTCGAGGTTGCTCGACTGCCCTTCGGTGCGCTCGCTGAGATCCGCGTTGCCCGACGCGATCTGCGCGGAGCCGGTCGCGATCGACGCGGACGCCGCGCGGATCCGGTGGACGAGCGTCGACAACGACGACACGAAGCGGTTGAACGCGTCCGACAACTGGCCGATCTCGTCCTCGCTCTCGACCGTCATCCGGCGCGTCAGGTCGCCCTGGCCGCTCGCGATCTCCGACAGCAGCGTCGCCGCGCGGCGGATCGGCGCGGCGATCGCGCGACCGACCAGCCAGATCACGACCAGCGCGACGCCAAGGCCCACCACCGCGGCGACCAGCGCCGCGCTGCGGATCGCGCGCGTCACCGGGCCGAGCAGTTCGGCCTGCGGCACCTCGACGACCACGTACGCATTCAGTTCCGGAATGAACGACGTCGCGATGAAGCGCGCACCGCCGTCGCCGTCGTAGCTCAGGTATGCATACGGCTTGCCGGCCAGCAGCGTCGACGCCGAGTCGCCAGGCAGGCCCGGTTCGTCCTTCAGGAAGTGCTTGCCGTCGATCAGCGACGTGTCGCGATGCATCATGATCGCGCCGTCCGGCCGCACGAGGTACGCGAACCCGGTCTCGCCGATCCGGTACGCGGCGATGCCCTTCGCGAGCGCATCGACGGACAGGCTCATGCTGGCCGCGCCGATCGGCGCGCCGTCGAGCTCCACGCGGCTGTTGATGAACATCATGTAGCCGCCGAGCGTGACTTCGCGATCCATGTTCACGTCGAAGGCCTTGCCCGACGCGAGGAAGTTCGTCAGCCACTGATCCTGGTCGGTGACCTTGCGCTGCAGGCCGCCTTCGTTGTAGTAGTTGCCGCTCTTCACCGACACCCACTGCACGGACGCCGCCTTCTGCTCGTCCTTCACGTTCTTCGCGAGCTGGATCCAGTTGCGCGTGCCGGCATCGGGCTCGCCGTCGGCTTCCCATTGCAGCAGGAACGCATCGCGCGCGAGCTGGCGCGACGCGGCGATCGGTCCGGCCATCTGCCGCTGCACGTCGGCGCGGATGCCGCTGACGGCCGTCGGCAGCTCTTCGCGGACGACGCGATCGCGCACCGCGTGACCGATCAGGCGGACGCTCAACCCGCTCGAGATCGCGACGAACACGAGCAGGCAACTCGTCATGCTGAGAATCAGCTTGTTCTGAATGGACAGCTTGCGCCAGAAATGCATGGGTAACCCTCGATAACCGCTCGGTCTGAGCCAGCTTGGGTTATCGGCAGGCACACGCGAAATCGCATCGTCGATTTCACATGTCCGTCATGCGGGATCCGATATGTCGTCGACAGGCGGGCGTGGCGGGCCCGCCGAGCGTCGCGCGATCAATATGCGACGAAGATCGTCACCCGGCGGTTGCGCGCCCGCGCGGGCGCATCGTCGCCGGCGACGAGCGGCTGCGTGTCGGCTCGCCCGATCGCCGCGAGCCGGTGGGGCGCGACGCCGCGATCGGCCAGATAGCGCACGACGCTGCCCGCCCGCGCGGAGGACAGCTCCCAGTTCGATTCGTATTTCGCGTTCGCGATCGGCACGCTGTCGGTATGCCCCTCGACGAGTATGTCGCCGGTCGCATGCTCGCTCAGCGCCCGCGCGATCTGGCTCAGCACCGGCGCCGCGTCGGGCAGCAGGCGCGCATCGCCGACGTTGAACAGGATCTTCGCATCGATGCCGATCTCGATGCCGTGCGCCGCCCGCACGAGCGAGATGCGACCGTTCGTCTTCAGCGCATCCAGCGAGGCCAGCCACGCCGGCGTGCGCTCGGGCATCGCGGAACCGGTCGCGGCCGCTGCGCCACCGTCGTGCCGCGCGAGGGTCTGATATCGCGCATCGAGCGCGTTGTATTTCGCGAGCTGCAGCACGTACAGCGCGAGAAACAACACCATCAGCGTCGTGATGAGATCCGCGTAGGAAATCAGCCAGCGTCCGGACTGCGCGCCTTCGGCTTCATCGTCGTCGCGGTCGGCCGCAGCCGAAGCCGCACGCGCGCCGTCAGTTCGAGCCGTCATGTCGAAGCTCCCGATGCGTCATGCGAGCGACTCCGCCGCGCGGCCGCGCACGTCGCCGGTCAGCCGCGTTTCGATCGTATGCGGCGACTCCTTGCGGGAGATCGCGAGCAAGCCGTCGAGATACAGCTTGCGAAAACGCAGCTCGCTGTCGATCTGCGCACGCAGCTTGCCGTAAAGCGGCAGGAACACGAGGTTCGCGAACGCGAGGCCGTAGAGCGTCGCGATGAACGCGACCGCGATGCCCGGCCCGAGCTGCGCCGGTTCGAGAATGTGGCTCGTCACCTGGACCAGCCCGAGCACCGAGCCGAGAATGCCGAACGTCGGCGCATAGCCGCCGGCCTGCTGCCACACGCGCGCGGCCGCGAGCCGGCTGCGCTCGTAGGCGTCGAGCTCGCGGTGCAGCGCGTCCTCGAGCACGGCGGTCGACACGCCGTTCGCGAGCAGTTCCAGCCCGCGCCGCGCGAACGGATGAATGCCGCTCACGTCCATCGATTCGAACGCGAGCAAGCCGTCGAGCTTCGCGCGATCGCCCCACTCCAGCAGGTCGGTCAGGTGCTTGCGATCGACTTCCTGCGCGCGCACGAACGCGAGCCGCAACTGCTTCACCGCATCGAAGAAGCGCGCCCACGTGTTCTGGATCATCACCGCGCCGAGCGTGCCGCCGAGCACGATGACGAGCGCTTCGAACTGGAACAGCATCGAGAAATGGCCGCCTTCCAGCGCGAAGCCGAATACGATGGCCGCGCCGCCGAGTACCACGCCGGCCAGGGTCAACAGGTCCATATGCGTCTCCGTCGGATCGGGTGTTACGCGTCGGATGAAGCCAAAGGCGCGGACGGCGCCGGCGCCTTGGCAATACGCACGGCATCGAGCACGCGCCGCTCGATCTCCTCGATCTCGATCGGATCGAGCTTGAGCTCGCGACGCATCACCCACGACACTTCGTTGCGCCGCGCCTCCGTCATCACGGAGAACAGCTTGTCGGCCACCGCGCGATCGTCGAGGCTCGCGATCAGCTTCGCGAGATCGTACGTGTCGAATGCGCTGATCACGTCGAACAGCGTGCGCTGATCGATCCACACGATGTCCTCGAGCGCGCGCACGTCGCCGCCGGCGCGCGGGCTGCGGCGCGAGAAATACGCGACGCCTTTCTGCTCGACGTAGCCGAGCACCTTCGACTTGCGGAACGCGAACACCTCGTCGGCGATTTCGCCGTGCGACAGCTTGTTGAGCAGCAGCTTCCGGTCGACGCCGATCAGCGCTTCCAGATCGGCCAGCTCGATCAGCTCCAGCTCGCTGTTGATCGACAGGTCGAGATCGTGATCGGCGACCTGCTGCGCGCGATCGATCACGCGCGCGGCATCGAACGTGACGACCTGGCGCGCATCCGACGAACCCGCGTAATCGGCCGCGCCGGCATGGTCGGCCTGCGCGGCTTCGATCGTGACGAGATTGAGCTTCTCCATGCGGTGCAGCATCGCGAGCACGTGCGGGCGCGAATGGCCGGCGATCGCGCGACAGCGGCGGATCACGTCCGCGAGCGGCACCGACGTTTCCGCCGCATGCGCCTGCATCGGCCGGCGCGACCACGCGTCGTCCGATGCGCGCGTGTCCGCGCCCGCCATCAGCGACAGCACATGCGCATACGACAGCACGCCCGGCATGAAGTCGGCGTGTGTATAGGTCGCGAGCTGATCGTCCTTGCGCTTCACGCGCCGGATCATCGTGCGCACGACATGACGAAGCAGCGCGGACACGTGCTCGATCTCTTCATCGAGCACCGCGGCCGGCACGACCGTGAGCTGACAGAACGACAGCGCCTTGGCGGTATGCGCACGAGGCTCGGCCGCGAGCAGCGCCGATTCGCCGAAGAACTCGCCGCGCCCGAGCGTCGCGACGACGACGCGCTTGTCTTCGCAGCGCGTCGACAGTTCGACCTTGCCGTCGGCGATCAGAAAGATGACGGGCTCGCCGGCGAAGCCCTCCGAGTAGATGATCTCGCCGGGCGCGGCTGTGCGCGTCCATGATTGCTGACGGTTCAAGTCGATTCCCCTGCTGCGCTGGTTATTGCGGACTGCACGTCGCATGTCGCATGCATGCCATCGACAGTCGTCCCCGTGCCCGTTTTAACGTCATCGGGCCGCGCATCCTTTAGCGAATTCCTGCTCGTTTTTGCTGAAAATCAAGGTGAAACGTTTGCGAACGAATGCGCATCGTCGAATGAATGCGCACCTTCGGAAGATTCCTCGATGCGTCCGCAGGCCGTACGCCCGGCCGACCGACAGCGCGACGATGGGTGGGACGCGCAACGGTACAACGACGGAATTCGCCGTTCGGTCGCCCGTCAGGATCGCTTCGGGATGCTGCCTTTATCTCGCGACAGCCCCGCTGGGGCGACTGCTGCGGCGCGACATTAGGCCCCTTTACTTCGCTTATTGTCAGATAATTACCTTTTATTTTCGTCTAAAATCGCGCTTCTTCTTACCTTAGGATGGAATGAAGTTTTGATTAAACTGACGAAAACTATCTCGCGCACGGCCGTTGCCGCATGCGTGGCGTATGCGGGGCTGATGCCCCTGTCCCAAACGGCCAGCGCCCAGGTCGCACCGTTGAAGAATCCCGTCTACGGCGTCACGCTCGACGACCTGACGAAGCTCGATGCGATCGTCGCGTCGCTCCAGAACCTGCCGTACCGACCGACCGTGCGTGTCGTGTTCGATCCGGGCACGTCGGCCGCCGACTACTACGCGCCGCTGCTGCGCCTGCACGCGGTCGCGTATGTGATGGGCGAGGTCTACGATTCGTACTATTTCCCGACGGATCTCGCGACGTACAAGGCGCGAACGCAGGAACTGGTGTCGCAGTTGAAGAACACCGTCGACGTGTGGGAAATCGCCAACGAAATCAACGGCGAATGGTTGCGCAACGACCCGAGCGGCACGAATGCCGTGGTCAATTCGCAAGAGCAGCAGATCGGCCAGATGGTCGCCGCGGCCAACACGATCGTCAAATCGAACGGCGGCAAGACCGCGATCACGCTGTACTACAACGACGACAGCAAGGGTAACAACTGTTGGGAGAAACCCCAGGATTACTGGAAGACCTGGCCGACGGCCTTCCTGCCGGCAACGGTGCGCCAGCAGGCGGACTACGCGCTGTTCAGCTACTACCCGTATCAGGATTGCCCGGGGCTGAATCCGTCGTGGAATAACGATTTCGCGGCGCTCGAAAGCATCTTCCCGAATGCGAAGGTCGGCTTCGGCGAAATCGGCACGTCGCAAATTTCCGCGCCGGCGTCGGTGCAGCAGAACCTGATCAAGACGTATTATCCGATGGTCAACAGCATGAACGATCCGCGTTTCATCGGCGGATTCTTCTGGTGGAACTACGCCGAACAGATGCTCCCGTATTCGACGAGCTCCTACTTCCAGTTGTTGCGCCAAACCATCATCACGCTGAAGTCGCCCAACTGATCGGGCTCACCTGCGAGCCGTTCCCGCGTCAGCGCAGTCGCTCAGAACCACAATGTCGCGCGTACGACGAGACCACGTGCGCGTGCCGCTGACGTCAACGGGAAACGGTATTGCACCGTCACGTCGAGATAGCTTGCCGGCGCGGTATACCTGCCTTCGCGAAACCAGTACCTGAACTGGACGCCGGGCCCCACACCGATTGCCGTCCTGTTCGGCTCACGATTGTCGTGATCGCCTGCCACCGCGACGTGGGGGTAGACGGTCAGCCGGTCGCTGAGCGCCGGCAAACGCCACGTGTGCCCGTAACGCAGCTCCGAATAAATGATGTAGCGGCCCGCCTTGATGAAATACGCACCTTCGACATAAGCCTGCCAGCTCCGCCAGCTCGGTTCGGTGACGCGCAGGTCGGTGCCCCCCTCCGATGAATAGCCCACGCGCATCAGCCAGTCCGTCATCGACAGGTGGCCGACATGGAACAACCGCTCGGCGGTCAACACCACGTTCTGGTCGGGTATCGGCTTGTAGCGCGCGCCCACCGACCCTTGCACGGTCGGCATCCCGGTCACGTTGCCCGAGCCGTCGTAGGCCGTGCCGTATCCGCGCACGAAGAACTGGAGGATGCGACCGTTCTGATAGCCGATCTTCGGCGGCTGCCAGTACGCCTCGATACCCGGCTGAAGCACGCTGATGGTGCCTTGCGGGCCGAATGCGGCCGACTGGTATGGCGCGCTCAGCACGAAACCCCAAGTGCGCTCCAGCTGTTCCACTTCCCGCCGATAGCCGAACTTGCGCTGCGCATCGAACGCGTGTTCGTTTTCGTCGGCGTCGAGGCTGTGTTCGAACAGCTGGACGGACTGCTCGTTCAATCCGATCCGCTTCGCGGCATAGCCGGCGTCCGCGTAGTTCATCGCGTTGCCGGCGCCACCGGCGAAGCCCTCCCGAAATGCGTCCAGCGCGGCGCGATCGTCGTGCTCGCGCAGGAGGTCATAGGCGTGCTGCAGCTTCTGCTGCGCGCTATCGTCGACCGCCGCCTGCGGCGGCGCGTCGACTTGCCGCGCCTGCGCCGCGATCGACGCAGCCATGTTGCGTTCCGCATCCGTCGATGCGTCGCTGGCCGCCAGCTCCGCCATGCGGAGAGCGCTTTCGCGATCACCGGCCAGTAGGCTCAGTTGCGCGATACGCACCTGAACCACGGCCGATTTTTCATCGGCCAGCGGCGCCAGTGCAATGCCGGCTTCATGCGGGCGATTCACCGCAAGCGCGCTGTCGGACCATGCAAGACGCAGGTTGCGCTGCTGCTCGCGGCTCCATTTTCCGGTCGCGACGGCGGCCGAGAAATCGCGGCACGCAACGTCGTAGCGCATCTGCCGCTGCGCCAGGTAGCCATGCTGCGCCAGTACCGCCGGGCTCTTCGGAAAACGCACGCTCAGCGATTCCAGCAGCGCGTCCGCTTCGTCGACCTTTCCTTCGCGCCGGTACACATCCGCGAGCAGCAGCGCGAGCTGCTCGCTCCCCGGCTGAATCTTGACGGCACGCGACGCATACTCGTCCGCGCGCGGCAGGTCGCCGGCGTTGATCGCCTTGTATGCGCCGTCGGCGAGCCGGTAGGCCTTCGCAGTGAGCGGCTGGGCCGCGGATGCCGGCGCCTGCCAGGCAAGCGACACGGCGAGCGCCAGCGCGCTCAACCGTGCGTAACGCTTGAGGCCGGCCGCGATGGGTCGTGTCGCGCGCTTCATGCCTGTTCTCCCGACGGCCTTTTTGCCGCAGATGCCGGCGTCGCGTCATCGCCGTCGCGCAGCCGCGCGATGTCGACGAAGCGCGAGTGCCGCGCGAGTTCGGTGGCAATCTCGGCATCGCAGGCGATGAAATAGGCAACGTTCGATCTGGCGCCGCGCCGCACGACGTCCTGTTCGTCCGGCGTGAGCGGGCGCCCGACCGCGATATTGAGCGTCCCGTCGTCCGCGGTCGAAAACGGGACCGCGCGATACGCGTACTGCAGTTCGAATGCCAGCGAGTCCGCGAAGTGACCGACCGCGACGTTGCCCAGGCTCACGCGCGGCAACTCCGCCTGCTCGGCGAGCGCATCAGCCAGCGATTCGGTGGACAGCTCGGTGCATTCGAGCAACAGTTCACCGAGCCGCTTGCCGCATGTCAGTTGTTTCTCGAGCCCCGCCTGCAGCTGCTCCAGGGAGACGACGCCCCAGCTGACCAGGATCTCGCCGACCTTGCGCCGCCCTTTCCCGAGTTCTTCGTTCGACAGGTAGGTGTGACTGGTCTTGTCCCACGCGATCGGCCTGCCGTTCACGAGATGGCCGACATAGATGCGCCACGCGCGACTCACCGCGCAGAAATTGATCAGGTTGTTCACGAACATCCGGGGAATCGACAGCAGCCCCTGGAGTGGGCCGTTCAGCTTGCTGACGAAGTGGAAGCGCTGCCCGGCGCGGACAAACAGCATGGCGGTGTTGACCCACAGCAGCGGCGCCACCCATGCACCGCCCATTACGACGTGAGCGCCGGCGGGGATGATGCCGCCGCTTTTCTGAAGAAAGGCAAGCAACACGAAGTTGAGCAGCACGCCATAGGCCACCACCGAAAACAGCGACGTCACGATGCCCTTGCGATCGTGGAAGAACATATAGCGGGTGAGGAGGTCGCCCTTCCAGCCGAGCTGCTCCCAGCCCTGGAAGGCGATGCCGAGGATCCAGCGCGTGCGCTGCCGGTAGGCGGTGCGAAACGTCTTCGGGAAGTACTCGCGCGTGGCCAGCAGATTTCGATTACCGGCGCCGGCTTTCGCACGCCCCGGGCCGGCATCGTGCACGGCGTCCGAAAGCGCGAAGCGGGCAAATGTTTCCTTCATGCCGAGATCTTTCAACCGGAAGCTGAAGTCGTAGTCTTCGGTCAGCGAACTCGTGTTGAATGGAGAACCGTTGCGCGCCTTCATCGCCGCCTCGATCGAACGGCGGCTATAGCATGATGCAACGCCCGCGCCCGGCACGACGCCGGTCAGGCGGGCTCGTACCGGCACGTCCTTCTGGTGCGTTTCGCTGAAATCGTCGAGATAGCAGCCGGCGACGAACTCGTTCCATTTTCGCGGCAACGACAGGACCGGGAGCTGAACCAGGTCGCTTTCCGCTACCGCATGATTGAGGTACTTGAGTTCGACCGGATGAATGACGTCTTCGCAGTCGTGCATGACGACGCCTGCGAATCGAATATGATGGACTTCCTCGTAGCGCAGGATGGCTTCGATGATCCAGTTCAGGCAATCCGCCTTGCAGGTCGGCCCGTCGTTCCTGACCGTTGCGCGCGTCACCCTGCCCGGATACCGGCGCACCATCCGTTCGACTTCCGACGTGGTTTCGGCGTCGTTGCAATAGGTGCCGACGAAAATGACATAGCGCTCGTACTCGAGGGTCGCCAGGGTGTTCTCGATCATTTTGGCGATCACGTCATACTCTTTCCACGCCGGCACCATGAGCGCCAGATGGCGCTCTTCCAGCGCGCGCAGCATGCCGATATCGACGGTCTGCGCTTTCTCGCGACGCAAGATCCGCCCGAGTTCGAACCACCAGTAACAGGCGTCCAGCGTGAGGTCATCCAGCGTGCTGACCAGGATGACGATGGCGGTCACAATGGCGACGATATTGATCGCGTATAGATACGTACTCCATATCATATTATCCATGACCCCTTCCGCGTTCTTCGATCGTTCGCCTTCGCTTCCTCTCCGCCGAACCAACGCAAGACGAATCTCTCCCCGTCCCCGTCGCCCCCGTCATGTCCACCCCGATGCGGCGCCGCACCCGCACCCGCCGCTCTCGACAGACCCGGATCACGCGTCGAGCGCTATCGATACGGCCACGTAACATCCTCAAAAACGCAACGTGTTCAGTGGATGACTTTCGACAGCCGATTTCACTGCTTGCCGCCGCCCCGCATTCGCCGATGCTTGCAGCCAAGTTGCGATCTGGCGCCTCGCAGTGCGCCCCGGGCACTGTCTTCTCCGCGCACTGCTGTTCTAGCAAGTCGTGCGCCATCGCCGCGCAGCCCTTGGCATGCCGAGTCCCCGGGCGGACGTCACACGATTGCCGGCTCGAATCCGGCCCAAACGTTTCAGCGCTGCAACACTACGTGAGCGATCCGCTGAAAGCAGCCTGACAGGTCGGCGCCGCGTGCCGTTCGACGCGATCGGAGCATCGCCGCACGGTTCGGCTATCTACCGGGGCAGGGAAGGATCGGCGTCTCACGAAAAAATCTCGTATCCAAACGGATATTGCACATGCGCGCCGATCGACTCGATTGCCGCGTTCCAGGTGCGACATTCAGCACGCAACCGGCTTTTCCCGACCACGCCGGATGCGCTTGCCGGACTGGATTCGAAAAAACGCATGCGTTGCAGGCATGAAACGTTTATCGAAAGCAATTTGTGACTGTCGCGATGTGCCGGTTTCGACGTCTCGCCCCGACGCCCATTAGCGGCAGATGGTATGGAACTAGCTTGGAAGCAACGGTATCCGGTTTCGTTTTTTTATCGGGTAGAAGCGCGCAAACAATCACGACACAACGACCCGATTTCAATCGGCAATTCAACGCGCTCGTTTCTTAAGGGGAAAAACTTAATTTGCATATCAAAGGATGAAAATCATGCCTTCGCATCTCTACCAATCTTTTCGAATCGGGTTGAGCACCGCCGGGCTGGTCCTGACGTTGGTTCCCGCGCTCGTCGTCATCGGCACGGCGCCGGAGGCGAGTGCGCAGCAGACGAACCAGTCGTCTCACGGCAAGATCAAGGCCCCTCCCTTACCCAACGGCTCGGCCAACACCATCGTGAAGCCAGGCATGTCCGAGGAGGATTGGGACAAGGCATACAAGGAGACCGGGCGCCCGAAGTTCAACAGAAGCCTCGTGAAGAGAAACGGCGGCAACGTCGAACGCGAATAGGGAGAAACGGCCATGAAAAAGATCTTGATCGTCATAGCCCTGCTTGCCGGACTCGCGCAAATGACCTTGCCGGTCACCGCGCATGCGCAGGTCACTACCGCACACACGCTCGTGCTGTACGACAACCCGGCCAACGACCCGTACTCGAAGCTCGGGCTGATGTACAGCATCATGTTGAGGAACCTGCTCGGCCACTTCAATACGACCGTCGACCTGGTGCCGATACAGAACT
>NZ_VWWG01000115.1:0-20912 GCF_011753085.1 Burkholderia sp. Tr-862 | reverse complement strand
CCGGCTCAGGCCCGGAAAGTGGTGGTCGTCTTGATCGGTCATCGTCGTGTCTCGTCAGGCGGAATGACTGCAGTGTAGGCGCTGCGCACATTCGATGTTTCGCGTTCGGATGAAATGTCGGATGCGGCGGGGCGCGTGCGACCGCGGTCGCCGGCCGCGCACGCGTAGAATGGCCGCACGCGGCGGCAGTGGGCCGCCGGATGCGACACGATGCAACGATGAAGACGATTTTCTGCCTGTTGGCGGCCGCGCTAGTATGCGCGGCCTGTGCGCAGGGCGGCGCGGGCGCCGCCGGCGAGCGGGGCGGCAGCCTCGAGATGTACGGGACGATCGATCAGGGAATCACGGTGCGCCGCTGACGGGCGCCGCCAGGTAAATGCACGGGTGGGTGTGCGGTCGCGGCCGCGCGGCGGCCCCGGCCACGGGTTGCCGCAGTGCAACGTATAATGCGCCGATAGCAGTACCCCCGCCGCCTGGAGCTACCACGATGTCCCCACAGTCCCCCGTGCCGGCCGCCCTGGACCGCACCGAAACCGTATTCCGCTTCCTCGCCGAGCCGTCGTCCGTGAACTTTGGCGGCAAGGTGCACGGCGGCGCGCTGATGAAGTGGATCGACGAGGTCGCGTATGCGTGCGCGGCAGTCTGGTCGAGCCGCTATTGCGTGACGGTCAGCGTCGGCAACATCCGCTTCCAGCGTCCGATCCTCGTCGGCAACCTGGTCGAGCTGAAGGCGCGCGTCGTCGCGACGGGCCGCACCAGCATGCACATCCATGTGTCCGTGCATGCCGGCGATCCGAAGGGTGGCGTGCTGCGTCAGACGACCGACTGTCTCGTCGTGTTCGTCGCGGTCGACGAGAACGGCAACCCGGTGCCGGTGCCGCCGTTCGTGCCCGAGACCGACGAGCAGAAGGTGCTCGCGAAATATGCAGCCGACGTGCGCGCCGCGCTCGACAAGATCGTCGAGATGAAGCCCGAGGAAGTGGCGAAGGGCACCGTCTGACGGCAACGGGCGCAGCGGTCGCGCCGCGCCCGTCCCGTCATCGCGTCACACCCGCGATTACCGCGATCCGATCATCTCTTCGGGTCGCACCCACGCATCGAATTCCGCCTCGGTCAGGTAGCCGAGCGCGAGCGCGGCGGCCTTCAGCGTCGTGCCTTCCTTGTGCGCCTTCTTCGCGATCTGCGCGGCCTTGTCGTAGCCGATGTGCGGATTGAGCGCCGTCACGAGCATCAGCGATTCGTTCAGCAGCAGGTCGATGCGCGCGCGGTTGGGCTCGATGCCCGCCGCGCAGTGGTCGTTGAAGCTTTGCGCGCCGTCGGCGAGCAGCCGCACCGACTGCAGTACGTTGTGCGCGATCATCGGCCGGAACACGTTCAGCTCGAAGTTGCCGCTGGCGCCGCCGACGTTCACGGCGACGTCGTTGCCGAACACCTGGCAGCACAGCATCGTCACGGCTTCCGACTGCGTCGGATTCACCTTGCCCGGCATGATCGAGCTGCCCGGCTCGTTTTCCGGAATCGACAGTTCGCCGAGGCCGCAGCGCGGCCCGCTCGCGAGCCAGCGGACGTCGTTGGCAATCTTCATCAGGCCGGCCGCGACCGTCTTCAGCGCGCCGTGCGCGAACACCAGCGCGTCGGCGGCGGCCATCACTTCGAACTTGCTCGGCGCGGTCACGAACGGCAGCTTCGTCAGCCGGCCGATCTCGTCGGCGACGCGCACCGCGAACTCCGGATGCGCGTTCAGCCCGGTGCCGACCGCGGTGCCGCCGAGCGCGAGCTCGTACAGGTGCGGCAGCGCCGACTCGACGTGCCGGACGCTCTGGTCGAGTTGCGCGACATAGCCGGAAAATTCCTGCCCGAGCGTGAGTGGCGTCGCGTCCTGCAGGTGCGTGCGGCCGATCTTCACGATGTCGGCGAAGGCCTTCGACTTCGCGTCGAGCGTCGCGCGCAGCGTGCGCAGCGCGGGCAGCAGGTGGTTGACGATCGCATATGCGGCCGCGACGTGCATCGCGGTCGGGAACACGTCGTTCGACGACTGGCCGCGGTTCACGTCGTCGTTCGGGTGGACCTTGCGCGCTTCGCCGCGCTCGCCGCCGAGCAGCTCGCTCGCCCGGTTCGCGATCACCTCGTTGAGGTTCATGTTGGTCTGCGTGCCGGAGCCGGTCTGCCACACGGCGAGCGGGAATTCGCGCGGATGCTTGCCCGCGATGATCTCGTCGGCCGCGTCGATGATCGCGCGCGCCTTGTCGTCGGCCAGCACGCCGAGCGACTGGTTCACGGCGGCCGCGGCGCGCTTGACGATCGCGAGCGCGTGGATCAGCTCGGGCGACTGCTTCTCCGTCGAGATCCGGAAGTTCTGCAGCGAGCGCTCGGTCTGCGCGCCCCAGAGCCGGTCGGCCGGCACGGCGATCTCGCCGAATGTGTCGCGTTCCATCCGAACTGCTTCGTTCATGATGCACTCCTCCTGGGAAGGGGAAAGGCCGCGCGTCGCGCGGCGTCGGGCGTATCGTGAGGCAGGCGCGCCGCTGGCGCGGCGTCTTGGGTCTTTAGCCGACAAGCATAGCGCCGGCCGCGAATTTGCGTCGTGTCGTGCCGCGCTCAGCGCGCCGACGCGATGAGCGACGCGGTCTTCATGTGAAACCGGCATGCCATCAGCACGGCGACACTGGCGAGGCCGGCCGCGAGCCCCCACCACAGGCCGCGTGCGCCGAGGCCCGCATGGAACGCCAGCCAGTAACCGGTCGGGAAGCCGATGCCCCAGTAGCCGAGGGTTGCCGCGAGCATCGGGATGCGCGTATCCCGCAGCCCGCGCAGCGCGCCCGACGCGACGGTCTGCATCCCGTCCACGATCTGGAACACCGCCGCGATGCCGAGCAGCGACGCGGCAAGCGACACCGTCGCCGCGTTGGCCGGGTCGTCGAGGTGCAGGTACAGGCCGACGATCGCATGCGGCGCGACGATCAGCACGAGCCCCGACAGCGACATGAATGCGACGCCGAGGCCGAGCGCGACGAAGCCCGCGTGCCGCGCGGCGACCGGCTCGCCGGCGCCGACCCAGTAACCGACCCGTACGTTGGCGGCCTGGCCGATCGCGAGCGGCACCATGAACGCCAGCGATGCGACGTTCAGCGCGATCTGGTGCGCGGCGAGCGACGTCGCGCCGAGCACGCCGACGGTCAGGCCCGTGGCGAGAAACAGCGTCGATTCGACCCCGTACGTGATCGCCACCGGCCAGCCGATGCCGATCAGCTCGCCCATCACGGGCAGTTTCGGGCGGGCGGCGGTCACGAAATGGCGGAACCGCTCGCGGCCGTGCAGCAGCCAGATCAGCGCGAGCGCGGTCAGCCAGATCGTGATGGTGGTCGCGACCGCGGAGCCGAGGAAGCCGAGCCGCGGCAAGCCGAATGCGCCGTGGATCAGCCCGTAGTTCAGCACGGCATTGACCCCGACGCCGCCGATCGAGACCCACAGCAGCCGCCGCGCGGCGCCGATCGCGGGGAGAAAGGCGCGCATCAGCCCGACGCCGATCAGGCTGCCGAGCGCCGCGAACCGCAGGATGCCGGTGTATTCGCCGACGTGACGCGCGAGCGTCGGCGGCTCGTGGAACATCAGCAGGATCGGTTCGGACAGCGACAGCGCGACGATCGCCGGAATCGCGAGCAGCAACGACAGCACGAAGCCGGTCCAGTAGATGTGCGGCACGCGGTGTTCCGCCTGCGCGCCGCGCGCATGCGCGACGCTCACGCTGACTGACGACAGCACGCCCTGCAGCACGGTCACGATGACGAAGAAGTAGTTCGCGCCGAGGCCGCCCGCCGCGAGCGAATCGGGGCCGAGCGAGCCGAGCAGCACCGTGTCGGTGACGCTCATCGCCATCTGCGAGAGCTGCGCGATCGCGAGCGGCGCGGCGAGGCGCGCGGTATCGGCGGCATGACTGGACAGGGACGGCGCGGCGGCCGTCCGCGTAAGACCGGAATGCGACATGGAATGGGCGCTCGCGCGGGTGCGGGCCCGCGCTGTCTGTATTTATTTTGAGAGACGGCTAGCTTACGGCTTTATTCGAACGGTGTCGAACGCGCGCGCCGATGGCCATGTCACGGTCAGGGGAACCGCTATGCGTCGTGGACCGCGATCCGCGTATCGCCGAACAGCACCACCTGGCCCGCGCGGATCTTGCAGGTCTTGCGCAGTTCGACCACGCCGTCGACTTTCACCGCGCCGGACGCGACGAACATCTTCGCGGTGCCGCCGCTGTCCGCGAGACCGGTGATCTTGAGAAGGTTGTGCAGTTCGACGTATTCGCCGGTCAGCGTGAAATCCAGATTGGGCATGACGAAGGAAGCGCGCGATGCGCGGGAGGAATCGCCCCGCATCATACGGCACCGCGGCCCGGCGCGCGAGCGCGGGCGTTCGCGCAGGTTCGCCCGGGTTCGCGTTCAGTTGTTAAGGACTGTGAGCGATTCGTCAGCAAATGAAACGGTGGGTAACAGTCTGAGAGATTCGAGAACCGGGCGTGCGGCTCGCGGGTCTTTTGTCGTACCTGCTGCGTGTTGCGGCAGGGGACGCGACGGAGCGTATCGATGTGCTCCGCGCCCACAACTTCTCGAGGAGGATTGACATGTCCAAGATTCGTACGATGCTGATCGGTGCCGCGCTGACGGCGTTCGCAACTTCGGCCGCATTTGCGCAGACGGGCGTCGCAGCACAGGGTGCCGCAGGCGCCGGGGTGCAGACGCAGGCGCCAGCAGCAGGGGCAGGTGCCGGCGCGGGTATGCAGGGTGGCGCCGGCATGAATGCGTCGGGCAATGCGGTCGGTGGCGCGACGGATGCGGTCGGTGCGGCAGCCGACGGCGCGCAGGATACGGCGGCGTCGTCGGTCCATTCGGCCAAGAAGCACGCGAAGCATGCGACGAAGTCGGCCAAGCACCAGGCCCGCTCGACGAAGTCGAAGGTAGGCGACGAGGCCGTCGAAGGCGGTGCGTCGATGGGTGTGCAGGGCGGTGCATCGGCGTCGGGCGCCACGCAGTAAGCGGCGCCCGACCGTCGCACGATGCTCGCCCCGGACGGCGCGTCGTGACGGCGATCGAACGGCGGCCCGGTTCGCTTCGCGCGAACCGGGCCGTTCTTCATTCGTGGGGGCGGCCCGTCATGGCCGGCGCTGTTCCGGCCCCGGTCCGTGCGCCGGTCGTGCGGCGGACGGCGCGAACACGCTGCGCAGCCACGCGGCAAGCCGCGCGAATACGTCGTACGGTTCCTCGATGAAGATCTCGGGCTTCAGGAGCCGCAGGTATTCCATGATCTGCTGCGCTTCCTGCTTCTGGAACGAACCGTGCGCGAGCCCGAGCCGCAGCAGGCCGCGCAATTCGCCGAGCTTGTCGCGCGCGGCGCTGCCGACACTCATCTCGCACGCGAGCTTTGCCTCGTAGATGCGTTGGCGCAGCGATTCCGCGAGCCGCCACGCGGGCGTCTGCATCATTTCCTCGAGCGCCTGGATATCGTGCACCGCGCTCTTGATCTGCGCCGCGAGCGGATCGACCAGCGACGGGTCGCCCTGCGCTTCGGCGACGATCGCCTTGGCCCAGTCGCGGCACGCCTTCGCGAGCTCGTCGGGCGTCCATTCGGCGCGCGACGCGAAGCCGAAGCCGAATTCGCCGGCCTGCCGCATCAGGATCGCGACGACGTCCGGGAATTCCTTGTCGAGCGTGCGCTTCGCCCACGCGTACTGGCCGCCTTCGAGCATCCGCTGCACGGCATGCTCGGTCAGCGGCACCATGTTGTCGAGCAGCTTGGCGCGCAGGAAATCCTCGAACGACGGCGTCGCGAACTGCGGGTCGAGTTTCAGCGATACGCGTACGAACGCGTCGTAGTCCTTGCGCAAGGACGCAAGCGTGTCGTCCTTGAGGGAAAGGGTGATCTGGCCCATGAATCGTCTCGATGGCGGCCCGCGCGTGCCGGCGCCCGGCGCCGTGCACCGGTACGGGCGCAGCGTCGACGGACCGTTCGCGCCGAGGCTGTGGCGGGTCTTCATTCCCTATATCGGCACGCCGGACGAAAACTTGAGCGCGGCCGGCGACGTCCGCTCAGGCCGGCAGCCAGTGCGGCATCACGATCCCTTGCCAGAAGAAGAACACCGCGAGCCCGACCGCGATCGTCACGAGCGGCCGGCGCGTCGTCGCCGACACAAGCACCGCGGCGAGCGCGCCGACGAGCTGTGGGTTGCGCAAGGTCAGCTCCGCCGTGCCGCCGTGCGGAGAGACGGTCATCGGCACGATGATCGCGGTCAGCACGGTGACGGGCACGAAGCCGAGCGCGGTCCGCACGAGCGGCGGGAAGGTCAGCCGCTCGCCGAACAGGAACAGCGTCGTCCGGATCGCATAGGTGATCGCGGCCATCCCGAGGATCAGCAGTGCGTAGCTCACGATGCGGCCTCCGTGCGTGAACCGGTGCGCGAGCGCTCGTGCTTCACCGTGAGCGCGACACCGACCACCACGCCGGCGGCGACCGCGCCCAGTAAGCCGAGCTTGTACGGCCAGCCCTGCCAGAAGTAGGCGAGCGTGCCGGCCGTCGCGGCGGCCGCGAAATAGCGCAGCTTGCCGAGCTGGGGGACGACGATCGCGATGAAGGTCGCCGCCATCGCGAAATCGAGGCCGAGCGACTGGAGGCCCGGGAAGGCCGCGCCGAAGCCGATGCCCGCGAGCGTCCAGACCTGCCAGTTCAGGTACATCGCGAGACCCGAACCGAAGAAGTAGTGGGGGCCGATCGAACCGGGCGGGAAGTGCCGGTAGTGTGCGTAGGCGACCGCGAACACCTCGTCGGTCAGCAGCGCGCCGAGCGTCGCGCGCCAGCGCAGCGGCAGGTGCGCGACGTACGGCGCGAGCGTCGCGCTGTACAGCAGGTGACGCAGGTTCACGATCAACGTCGTCGCGAGCACGACGACGAAGCTCGCGCTGCCGGCGATCAGGCCGAGTGCGATGAACTGCGCGGAGCCCGCGAACACCGCGAGCGACATCAGCGCGCCGTGCCAGGCGGCCAGCGGCCCGCCGCCGACGAGCGTGCCGAAGATCACGCCGAACGGCGCCGCGCCGATCATCATCGGGATCGTGTCGCGCGCGCCGTCGAGCCATTCGTTGAACGGACGGCGAGGCGGGGGCGATGGTGTGGATGGGGGATTCAAGGGACGTTTTTCCATGACACCGAGAATAGCGGGCCGATGCCGTGGCGGCTTGTATGTTCTTGCGCCCGCGGGTGCCGGCGGCGCAATCCGCGTGCCGGTTGCCGCGGGTGATCGATGCAGGGAGGGGGGCGTCAGCGCGCCTGCCAGCGTCCGGGCGGTACGCCGAACATCCGTTTGAAATGTCGCGTGAAGTGACTCTGGTCGACGAAGCCGCTGGCCGCGGCGACATCGGCAATCGACACGCCCGCGCGCAACGGCGCGAGCGCACGCTGCAGCCGCAACTGGTTGCGCCACGCATGCGGCGGCATCCCGGTCGTGCGGGTGAACAGGCGCGCTGCGTGAAACGGTGACAGGCCGGCGGCCTGCGCGACGTCGTCGAGCGTGACCGGGCACGTGAGATCGGCGGCGAGCCGTTCGCGCATCACCTCGACGCGCGGCTCGTCGGCCGCGAGCGCCGCGGGCCGCAGCCGCGCGTCGGCATGGCGCGCGATCAGGGTCGACAGCGCATCGAGTATCGCCGTTTCGGCCGCGAGCGGATCGTAGATGCGCGGCGCACCGGCTGTCGGCGCGCAGGCCGTCAGAACGTCATCGGCCGGCTGGTCGCTCGGGTGGGCTGCGGACGGTATGCGTTCGCTGCCGGCCTCCATCATCCGGTGGGCCAGCGCGAGCCGTGCCGCGAGATCGGGGTCGCGGATCACGTCGGACGGGAACCATGGCGCATCCTGCGGCCGACCGGCGATCGTGCTGGCGAGTGCGCGAATGTAGTCGACCGGCACGTAGCTCACGCGATAGCACCAGCCTTCGTCGGTCGCGCGCGAGCCCGTGTGCACTTCCCCGGGATTGATCACGGGCACCGTGCCGGTTTCGGCGACATGGCCGCTGCCGCGACAGGTATAGCGCTCCGCACCCTCGAGGATCACGGGGATTGTGTACGCGTCGTGCCAGTGCGGCGCGAACGTGTGGTTGCGATAGGTAGCCGTGAGCAGATCCGCATCCGGCAGCAGCGGCGTGCGCCAGTAGCGTGCGGCGTCGGGAAGGCGGGAGGCGGACATGGTCGGGCGCGGAGCGGTCGAATGGGTAGTGTAGCGCTCGCGCACCCGACAGGCGTGCGCTTACTTGACCGGAATCGTCGTGCCCGCTGGCATCGGCACCGCGGTGACGGCGTTCTTCGGGCTGCCGCTGACGATGCGATCGCTGTAGGTCAGGTAGACGAGCGTGTTGCGCTTCTTGTCGACGACTCGCACGACATGCAGCGTCTTGAAGATGAACGACATCCGCTCGCTGAACACGTCGGTCTGCTGCTTGAGCGGCTCCTTGAAGCTGAGCGGGCCGACTTGCCGGCACGCGATCGACGCTTCGCTCGGATCCTCCGCGACGCCGAGCGTGCCCTTGATCCCGCCGGTGCGCGCCCGCGACACGTAGCAGGTGACGCCGGCCACGAGCGGATCGTCGTACGCTTCGACGACCACGCGGTCGGAGCCCGTCACGCGGAAATGGGTGTTCACGCTGCCGACTTCCTCCGCGTGCGCGAGCGGCGCGGCGGCAAAGGCGGAGAGCAGCAGGGCGAACGGCAAGGCGGAAAGGAGGCGGTGCTTCATCGACGGAACCGGATGCGATTGCGGGACAAAGACTCTAGCATGCGCGGCGGTGACCGACGGGCGCCGGAAAAACAAAAGGCCCGTCGAATGACGGGCCTTTCGCTGTCTGGCTCCCCGACCTGGGCTCGAACCAGGGACCTACGGATTAACAGTCCGGCGCTCTACCGACTGAGCTATCGGGGAATAAATCGGTACATCTGCTGGGTTTGTTTCCAACAAAAAACCCGCGCACATTCAACGGGCCTTTGCTTTTTTGGCTCCCCGACCTGGGCTCGAACCAGGGACCTACGGATTAACAGTCCGGCGCTCTACCGACTGAGCTATCGGGGAACAAACAACAACAGCAGAGAAACGAGATTATATGGAGCTGTGGCTAACCTGTCAATACCTTTGAGCGGCGGTGCGCAAAAAATATTGCGCGGCGCCGCTGCGCGATCAGCGCTCGAGCAGGTGCAGCTTTTCCTGCACGTCCTTCCACTCGTCCGCGTCGGCCGGTGCCGGCTTGGTCTTCGTGATCGACGGCCAGTTCTTCGCCAGCTCGGCGTTCAGCTCGGTGAACTGCTGCTGGTCGCCCGGAACGTCTTCTTCGGCATAGATCGCATTGGTCGGGCACTCGGCGACGCACACGGCGCAGTCGATGCACTCGTCCGGATCGATGGCGAGAAAGTTGGGACCTTCACGGAAGCAATCCACCGGGCACACATCCACGCAGTCCGTGTATTTGCACTTGATGCAGCCTTCGGTCACAACGTGAGTCATTAAAACGCTCCTGCTTGGCGGTATATATGGGGTGGCGTTTGCGCCAAAAGCGGCATTGTAACTGAAGCGCAAAACCCGCATGGCGTGGTCGGCTTTCCGGCTTATATCGTTTCGTGATTAGTTTATGGGGCCGACGGGGGATGCCGCGCGTGCGGCGGCCGCGGCCCGGCCGGAGCGGGCAGGGACGCTTTCACGATGGTCCGGCCCGCATTCGGGTAACATGGCCCACAGACCGGGCGGCGCGCGGTGTGCCGGACCCTGTCTCGATATTGGCGGTGCCGTAATCATGATCATCACTTCGCTGCTCGACACGGATCTCTACAAGTTCACGATGATGCAGGTCGTCCTGCATCACTTTCCCGCCGCAAACGTCGAGTACCGGTTCCGGTGCCGCACGCCCGGCGTCGATCTCGTCCCGTACATCGACGAGATCCGCGACGAGGTGCGCGGCCTGTGTTCGCTGCGCTTCACCGACGTCGAACTCGACTACCTGCGGCGGATGCGCTTCATCAAGAGCGATTTCGTCGACTTCCTCGCGCTGTTCCACCTGAACGAGAAGTACATCTCGATCACGCCCTCGCCGAAGGGCAACGGCGAGATCGACATCGTGATCGAGGGGCCGTGGCTGCACACGATCCTGTTCGAGATCCCGGTGCTCGCGATCGTCAATGAAGTCTATTTCCGCAACACGCAGCGCGAGCCCGACTATCGCGAAGGCCGCGAGCGGCTGCGCGAGAAGATCAAGCTGCTCGGCGCGAAGCCCGAGTTCGCCGACTGCAAGATCGCCGACTACGGCACGCGCCGACGCTTCTCGAAGGTGTGGCACGAGGAGGTCGCGCTGACGCTGCGCGACGGGCTCGGGCCGCAGTTCGCGGGTACGAGCAACGTGTTCTACGCGATGAAGCACGACCTGACGCCGCTCGGCACGATGGCGCACGAATACCTGCAGGCATGCCAGGCGCTCGGCCCGCGGCTGCGCGATTCGCAGACTTACGGTTTCGAGATGTGGGCGAAAGAGTATCGCGGCGACCTCGGGATCGCGCTGTCGGACGTCTACGGGATGGATGCGTTCCTGAACGACTTCGACATGTACTTCTGCAAGCTGTTCGACGGCGCGCGCCACGATTCGGGCGATCCGTTCGAGTGGGGCGAACGCATGCTGCGCCACTACGAGGCGAACCGCTGCGACCCGCGCACCAAGGTGCTCGTGTTCTCGGATGCGCTCGACATCCCGAAGGTCATGCAGCTGTACGAACGGTTCCGCAACCGCTGCAAGCTCGCGTTCGGCGTCGGCACCAACCTCACGAACGATCTTGGCTACGTGCCGCTGCAGATCGTGATCAAGATGGTCCGCTGCAACGGACAGCCGGTCGCGAAGCTGTCGGATTCGCCGGGCAAGAGCATGTGCGACGACCGCGCGTATCTCGCGTACCTGCGCCAGGTGTTCGGCATCGCGCAGCCGGCCGACGACGACGCATCGCAGTAGGCGTCGGCCGTCCGGCCAGGTGCGTCGCGGCGAGGGCGGCCGGTATAATCCGACGGTATCGCACGCCCACGTCACGAGGACCGTTCATGGACACTTCCGCTGCCCGTCGCCAGATCCTCGCACGCATTCGCGCAGCGCAAGGACGCACGCCCGAACCCGATGCAGCGGAGCGCGACGGCGTCGCCGACTATCTCGCTCGCCATCCCGAGGGGCCGCGCCCGCCGATGCCGGCGGACTTCGTCGCCGCATTCGTCGATGAAGCGGCGCGCCTGTCGACGACGGTCGACGAAGTCGCGACGCTGGCCGATGCGCCCGCCGCCGCCGCCCGCTATCTTTCCGCTCACGGCCTGCCGATGCAGGCCGTCGCATGGCGCACGCTCGCCGAGCTCGACTGGGCCGGCGCGGGCCTGTCGGTCGAATGCCGCAAGCCGCGCGACGGCGATCTCGTCGGCCTGACCGGCTGCTTCTGCGCAACCGCCGAAACGGGTTCGCTGGTGCTGCTGTCCGGCCCCGACACCTATGCATCGGCCGGGCTGCTGCCGGAGACGCACATCGCGATCGTGCCGGCGTCGCGGATCGTCGCGGGCCATGAGGACGCATTCGCGCTGATTCGCGCGGAGCGCGGCGAATTGCCGCGCGCGGTCAATTTCGTATCGGGCCCGTCGCGCACGGGTGATATCGAGCAGACGATCGTGCTGGGCGCACACGGTCCGTACCGCGTTCACGCGATCGTCGTGCGCGGCGCATGACGCGCGCGCCGGCTTCATCCTCACTCGACTCACTCGCACAAGGAAGTTCTGCATGAAACGACATGCCGCCTGGGCGGGCATGGCGTCGGGAGCCGCGCTTGGCGCCGTTCCCGCGCTCGCATCGGCCGCCACGCTCGACGGTGCCACGCTGTCCGCACTCTGGGGTATCCCGTTCGCCGGGATCCTGCTGTCCATCGCGGTGTTCCCGCTCGTCGCCCCGGTGTTCTGGCATCACCATTTCGGCAAGATTGCCGCGGCGTGGGCGATCGCGTTCCTGGCGCCGTTCGCGCTCGCATTCGGCGCGGGCACGGCGTTCGGTACGCTCGTGCACGCGCTGCTCGAGGAATACATCCCGTTCATCGTGCTGCTGACCGCGCTCTATACGGTCGCCGGCGGCATTTGCGTCAACGGCAACCTGCACGGCACGCCGAAACTGAACACCGCGATCCTCGCGCTCGGCACGCTGCTCGCGAGCGTGATGGGCACGACCGGCGCCGCGATGCTGCTGATCCGCCCGCTGCTGCGCGCGAACGACAACCGCAAGCATGTCGTGCACGTCGTGATCTTCTTCATCTTTCTCGTCGCGAATGCGGGCGGTTCGCTGTCGCCGCTCGGCGATCCGCCGCTGTTCCTCGGCTTCCTGAACGGCGTGAGCTTCTTCTGGACGACCACGCATCTCGCGCTGCCGATGCTGTTCATCTGCGCGGTGCTGCTGACGCTGTTCTTCGTGCTCGATACGTACTTCTACCGGAAGGGCGGCGAGGAGCGGCCGGCCGCACTCGACCCGACACCCGACGGCGCCGCGCTGTCGATCGACGGCAAGGTCAACTTCGTGCTGCTCGCGGCCGTGATCGGCCTCGTGCTGATGAGCGGCATCTGGAAGCCGGGCATCACATTCGACGTGTGGGGCACGCACGTCGCGCTGCAGAATCTCGTGCGCGACGTCGCGCTCGTCGTCGTGGCGCTCGCGTCGCTCGCATTGACACCGCGCTCGGCGCGTGAAGGCAACGCATTCAACTGGGCGCCGATCGAGGAAGTCGCGAAGCTGTTCGCCGGGATCTTCGTGACGATCGCGCCGGTGATCGTGATCCTGCGCGCGGGCGCGCAGGGCGCGTTCGCGCAGATCGTCCATCTCGTCACGGGCCCCGACGGCAAGCCGATCGACGCGATGTACTTCTGGGCGACCGGCCTGCTGTCGTCGTTCCTCGACAACGCGCCGACCTATCTCGTGTTCTTCAATCTCGCGGGCGGCGACGCGCAAGCGCTGATGACGACGGGCGCGACGACGCTCGCCGCGATTTCCGCGGGGGCGGTGTTCATGGGCGCGAACAGCTACATCGGCAATGCGCCGAACTTCATGGTGAAGGCGATCGCGGAGTCGCGCGGCGTGAGGATGCCGAGCTTCTTCGCGTATCTCGGCTGGGCGCTCGTGATATTGGTACCGGTATTCCTGCTGACGTCGTGGCTCTTCTTCCCGGCGTAGGCTGACGATTTTCAACCAAGCGCGGACGGTTCCGACGGCGCACGATGCGCCGCGTTCCGGCCGCGGCATGCGGAGATGGCGATGCAGAAGATCCTGGTCGCACGTCCGATCTTTCCGGACGTGATCGAACGGCTCGAGCAGTATTTCGAAGTCGACTGGAACAACGGCGACGCGCTCGCCCCCGAAGCGCTTGCCGCGCGCCTCGCCGACAAGGACGGCGCGCTGACGGCGGGCGACCCGATCGGCGCGGCTACGCTTGCGGCGGCGCCGCGCCTGCGCGTCGTGTCGAACATGGCGGTCGGCTACAACAACTTCGACATGGCCGCGTTCAACGCGGCGAACGTGCTCGGCACCAACACGCCGGACGTGCTGAACGAGTCGACCGCGGATTTCGGCTGGGCGCTGATGATGGCGGCCGCCCGCCGGATCGCCGAATCCGAGCACTGGCTGCGCGCCGGGCACTGGCAGAAGTGGGCGTACGACGGTTTCCTCGGCAGCGACATTTACGGCTCGACGCTCGGCGTCATCGGCATGGGGCGCATCGGCCAGGCACTCGTACGCCGCGCGCGCGGCTTCGGGATGCAGGTGATTTATCACAACCGGTCGCGGGTCGCACCCGAGATCGAGGCCGAGCTGAATGCCGAATACGTGGCGAAGGACGCGCTGCTGGCGCGCGCCGATCACGTCGTGCTCGTGCTGCCGTACACGAAGGAGAACCATCACACGATCGGCGCGGCCGAGCTCGCGAAGATGAAGCCGACCGCGACGCTGACCAACATCGCGCGCGGCGGCATCGTCGACGACGCGGCACTGGCTGCCGCGCTGCGTGACAGGACGATCGCCGCGGCTGGCCTCGACGTGTACGAAGGCGAGCCGAGCGTCCATCCGGCGCTGCTCGAGGTGCCGAACGTCGTGCTGACGCCGCACATCGCGAGCGCGACCGAGAAGACGCGCCGCGCGATGGCCAACCTCGCGGCCGACAACCTGATCGCCGCACTGGGCGTCGGGCCGCGCGCGGGGCAGCCGCCGAATCCGATCAACCCTGACGTGATCGGGAAGCCGCGCGCATGACGACGATGTTGTTGCTGGCGGCGGTCGTCGTGCTGGCCGTCGCGCTCGCGGTGGCGATCGTCGCGCTCGTGCGCGGCGGCGGCCGCCACGACGATGCGGCCGTGCTCGGCGACCAGATCGAGGACGCCGCGCACGCGCAGGCGCTCGCGGTCGAACGGCTCGAACGCGAGCTGCGCGGCGAGATCGTCGAGAACGCGCGCGGTTCGCGCACCGAGCTGGCCGGCAGTTTCTCGCAGCTTCAGCAGACGCTCGCGACTCAGCTGACGAGCATCGCGACCGTGCAGAACAATCAGATCGATGGTTTCGCGCAACAGCTCGGCAAGCTCGTCGCCGGCAACGCGCAGCAGTTCGACGCGATGCGCGAAAGCGTGCAGCGCCAGGCGCAGCAGGCGCGCGAAGAGCAGACGGTCGCGCTGCGGCTGTTCGGCGACACGCTGAACCGGCAGCTCACGCAACTGACCGAGGCCAACGATCGCCGGATCGGCGAAGTACGCGCGACGCTCGAGCAGCGGCTGAAGGAAATCGAGACCAACAACGCGGCGAAGCTCGAGGAGATGCGCCGCACCGTCGACGAGAAGCTGCATGCGACGCTCGAACAGCGGCTCGGCGAATCGTTCAAGCTCGTGTCGGACCGGCTCGAGCAGGTGCACCGCGGGCTCGGCGAGATGCAGACGCTCGCGGCCGGCGTCGGCGACCTGAAGAAGGTGCTGACCAATGTGAAGACACGCGGCACCTGGGGCGAGGTGCAACTCGAGGCACTGCTCGAGCAGATGCTCACGCCCGACCAGTACGCGAAGAACGTCGCGACGGTGCCGAAGAGCAGCGAACGCGTCGAGTTCGCGATCCGGCTGCCGGGTCGCGCCGCCGGTACGGGCGACGCGCCGCCGGTGTGGCTGCCGATCGACGCGAAGTTTCCGCGCGAGGACTACGAGCGGCTGATCGATGCGCAGGAACGTGCCGATTCGGTGGCGGTCGAGGAAGCGGCCCGTGCGCTCGAGGCGCGCGTGCGGATGGAGGCGAGGACGATCGCCGAGAAGTACGTCGCACCGCCGCATACGACCGATTTCGCGCTGCTGTTCCTGCCAACCGAGGGGCTCTTTGCGGAAATCCTGCGCCGCCCGGGGCTAACCGACCTGCTGCAGCGGGACTATCGCGTGACGGTGGCCGGGCCGACCACGCTGACCGCATTGCTGAACAGCTTGCAGATGGGCTTTCGCACGCTCGCGATCGAGCAGCGCTCGAGCGAAGTGTGGCAGGTGCTCGGCGCGGTGAAGACCGAGTTCGGCAAGTTCGGCGATGTGCTTGCGCGCACGAAGGCGCAGCTCGAAACGGTCACGCGCTCGATCGAGGCGGCCGAGCAGCGCACGCGCGTGATGAACCGCAAGCTGAAGCAGGTCGAGGCGTTACCGGGCGATACGGCGGCCGGGCTGCTGGGTGCGGAAGTCGCGGACGGCGCAGACGGCGCCGATGCGGACGAGGCATGACGCATGACGTGTGCGGCCGCAATCGGCTGAAACGGAAAACGGGCGCCGCGGCGCCCGTTTTTTTTGCAGCGGCGACCGGCGTGGCGGGCCCGCGTTCAGCGTGCGGCGAGCGCGTCCAGTGCGTCGCCGGTTACGCGCACGATGCGCCACTCCGGCAGCACGGTCGCACCCATCTTCTCATAGAAATCGATCGCAGGCTGGTTCCAGTCGAGCACCGACCATTCGAAGCGTGCGCAGCGGCGTTCGATGGCGAGTGCGGCGAGGTGCTGCAGCATCGCGGTGCCGAGACCCGTGCCGCGCTGCGACGGCTGCACGTACAGATCCTCGAGATACAGCCCGCGACGGCCGAGGAACGTCGAATAGTTGTGGAAGAACAGTGCATACGCGACGATCGCGCCGTCGCGCTCGGCTACGAGCGCTTCGGCGGCCGGGCGCGCACCGAACAGTGCGTCGGCCAGATCGGCGTCGCTCGCGACGAACAGGTGCGTGAGTTTCTCGAACTCGGCCAGCTCGCGCATCAGCGCGAGGATCGCGCCGACGTCGCGCGCTTCGGCCGCGCGGATCAGCGGCGTGCCGCTCACGCTTCCTCCGGCGGATCGGACAGCACGATCTCGATGCCGCCGAAGCGCGAGGCGACCCAGTTGTAGGCGTGGCAGGCGATCCACAGCAGCACGAAACCGAGGATCGCGTTCAGCAGCAGCGCGCTCAGGATCGTGCTCAGCTCCACCATCCCGTAGCGGATGTACGCGACCAGGATGCCGAGCAGCACGATCGGCACGCTGAATGTCAGGTAGACGAGGATCAGCGCCTTTGCGGTCTGCCCCGCGGCGATCGACGAGATTTGTTTCTTCATGTGCGGATTGCCCCGTAGAGATATATCGATTGGAATTCAGATCAGGCCGTCGAGCGGCAGGATGTCGACCGGGGCGCCCGCGTCGACTGCCGCGGAATCGTGGCCCAGGACGATGAAACAGTTGGCGGCCGCGAGACCGCTCAACGATGCGGAACTCTGCGAACCGGCCGGCGCGACGTGCCACTGGCCGTCGGCGGCACGCGTCGCCACGGCGCGCAGGTATTCGGTGCGGCCCGGACGTTTTTTCAACGCCAGTGTGCTGAGCGCCGTGTACGTCGCCGGCGGCGGCGTGTGCGCGCCGGCCAGCGTCAGCAGCGCGGGGCGCACGATCGCGTAGAACGTCACGGCGGATGCGACCGGGTTGCCGGGCAGCCCGAAGAACAGCACGTGGCCGGCGCCGTCGCTGGCGCGTGCGAGCGTGCCGCATGCGAGCGGCCGGCCGGGCCGCAGCGCGAGGCTGGCGAAGGTCACGTCGCCGAGCCGCGCCATCACGTCGCGCGTGAAATCGGCTTCGCCGGCCGATACGCCGCCCGACGTGATCACCGCGTCGGCCCGTGCGTCGGCTGCATCGCGCAGCGCGCGTTCGAGCGCGGCCGGATCGTCGCGGACGATGCCGAGATCGAGCGCGTCGATGTGCAGCCTTTCGAGCATCGCGACCAGCATCGCGCGATTGCTGTCGTACAGCGAGCCGGGGCCGAGCGGTTCGCCGGGTTCGCGCAATTCGTCGCCGGTCGAGAACACGGCGACGCGCACGCGGCGGCGCACCGTGACTTCGCGCAACCCGAACGAGGCGAGCAGGCCGAGATCGGACGGGCGCAGGATGCGGCCGGCGGCGAGCGCGCAGGCGCCGCGTGCGAGATCCTCGCCGGCCCGGCGGCAGTTTGCGCCGCGTGTGACGTCGTGTGCGGCGAAGTGGATCACATCGCCGTCGACGCGCACGCGTTCCTGCGGAATGACCGTGTCGCACCCGGCCGGCATCGGTGCGCCGGTCATGATGCGAATGCACGCGCCGGCCGTCACGGATCCGTCGAACGGATGGCCGGCGAACGCCGTGCCGGCGACCGTCAGCGTGATATCGGCGGCCGCTGCCGGCGCGCCGGCGCTGCCGTCGAACGCGTAGCCGTCCATCGCCGAGTTGTCGTACGCGGGAATGTCGAACGGCGCGTTCACGTCGACCGCGAGCACGCGGTCGAGTGCGTCATGCAGCGACACCGTGTCGCACGCGTCGACCGGCACCGCGAACCGGCACGCGAGCGCCTGCGCGTCGGCGAGCGACAGCGGGGCAGCGGAATCGGGGGCGGTTCGGGAGGCGGGCGAGGATTGCGTGATCATCAGTCGGACTGCGCCGCAAGGCGTATCGGGTTCGTGGCCGGTGGCGCGCGGAGGGCGCCTGAGCGCGAAGGCGCATGCGGCGGGCGGGAACGGATGCCGGTGCCGTCAGCGGCGGGCAAGCACGGCGAGTTCATGCCAGGAGTTGGCATTGTAAAACGCACGCTCGTCGCGAAACTCGACTTCGACCGTCTTGTGGCGTGCGTACCACGCACGGACCTTCCGCTCGCCGGCTGCGAGTCCGGCGGCGAGATCGTCCGCAAGCGACGTGCGCAGCAGCGCGAGGGTCGGCTGCGGCGAACGCGCGTGCTGCGCGTCGACGGTCACGGCCATCGCGATGTCGGCCTGCTGCGTGTCGAGCGCCGCGTGCAGCCGCGCGACGAGGTCGGCCGGCAAATAGGGCGTATCGCACGGGGCGCACGCGACGAGCGGGGCGCGCGCCGCCCGCATGCCGGCGAGCAGGCCCGCGAGCGGGCCGGGGAAATCGGGTGTTTCGTCCGCCACGATGCGCGCGTCGAAAGGCCCACCGAGCTCGGCGTAGCGATCGGCGTTGCGATTCGCGCTGATCAGCGTCTCGTCGACCTGCGGCGAGAGCCGGCGCAGCACGTGCAGCGCGAGCGGCGTACCGTCGAGCAGCTGCAGGCCCTTGTCCGCGCCGTCCATGCGCGTGGCACGGCCGCCTGCGAGCAGCAGGCCGGCGATGGAGGGCGAGGTGGAAGCGGACATCGCGGGAAGTCGGCTGGGGCGGCGCGCGTCAGCCGCCGATGTACGACATTTCGACGCGCTTGCCGGCGCCTTCGGGCGCGGCGTCGGCGGCCGCGCTGCCGCGCAGCTGCGAATAGCGGTCGGTGCGGGCCTGCCAGATCCGGGCGATCGCAGTCGCGATCTCGGCGTCGCTGGCGCCGCCGCGCACCAGTGCGCGCAGGTCATGGCCCGTCGATGCGAACAGGCACAGGTACAGCTTGCCTTCGGTCGACAACCGGGCGCGCGTGCAGTCGCCGCAGAATGCCTGCGTGACGCTCGAGATCACGCCGATCTCGCCGCCGCCGTCCGCATAGCCCCAGCGCTGCGCGGTTTCCGCCGCCGTGTGCGCCTCGAGCGGCACGAGCGGGAACCGCTCGGCGATCCGCGCGATGACGTCCGCGGACGGCAGCACCTCGGTCATGTTCCAGCCGTTCGACGTGCCGACGTCCATGTATTCGATGAAGCGCAGGATGACGCCGGTGCCGCGGAAGCGCTCGGCCATCGGCAGGATCTCGCTGTCGTTGGTGCCGCGCTTCACGACCATGTTGACCTTGACGGGCGCGAGGCCCGCGGCCTGCGCGGCGAAGATGCCGTCGAGCACGTCGGCGCTCGCGAAGTCGGCGTCGTTCATGCGCTTGAACAGCGTGTCGTCGAGCGCGTCGAGACTGACCGTCACGCGCGTGAGCCCGGCGTCCTTCAGCGCGCGCGCCTTGCGTGCGAGCAGCGAGCCGTTGGTGGTCAGCGTCAGGTCGAGCGGGCGGCCTTCGTGAGTCGTCAGGCGCGCGAGACGCTCGATCAGGAATTCGAGGTTCTTGCGCAGCAGCGGCTCCCCGCCCGTGATCCGGATCTTTTCGACCCCGTGGGCGACGAACAGCCGCGCCACCCGCTCGATCTCTTCGTGCGTGAGCAGGGCGCTGTGTGGCAGGAACGGGTAGTTCTTGTCGAACACGTCTCGCGGCATGCAGTACACGCAGCGGAAGTTGCAGCGGTCCGTCACCGAGATGCGCAAGTCGCGCAGCGGCCTGGCGAACGTGTCGGCCAGCGCGCCGTCGGGGGTATGCGCGACGCCGGAGATATCCGGCATCCCGCTGACGTCGGCGAGGGGAATGATGCGTCGGGACATGTTGAAAGAAGTGCGAGTCAGGTTTCTATTTTAGCCGCAAGCGGCCGGCCGGGCCGGTGGGCGGAAACCCGCAGCGCGGAAATGAAAAAGCCCGCCGGGAGGCGGGCTTTTCCTGGTCGGGCGATGCGTCGCTTAACGGTGCGACGTTTCGACCTGCTGCATCGGGGTCGAGTCGACCGGCGGCTGCGCCTTGCGCTCGCGCGGCACGCGGGCCGGACGCGGCAGGCGCGACGCGGCTTCCTGGGCAGCGCGGAACTTGTCGGCGTCCGTGCTCACCCACACGAGACCGGCCTGTTCCAGCACGACATCGAGGCTCGCCGAAGCAGGCGCGGCGGCCGGCTGGGCGGGCACCGGAGCCGGTGCGGCAACGGGTTCGGCCGGTGCGGCTTCGACGTAAGCCGGTTCGACGTGAGCCGGTTCGACGGCTGCCGGAGCGACTTCCGCTGCGACGACCGGTGCCGGTGCGGCTTGCTCGACGGGCGCGGACTGCGGCGCTTCGACGGCAGCCGGTGCGGCCGGCACTTCGAACGCATCGGTCGGCGAAACCGCGACCGGAGCCGGGCCGGCTTCCGATTCAGCGGCCAGCGCGACCGGTGCCGGTTCGGCTGCCGGTGCGACCGGGGCGGGCTCGATCGGTGCGACCGGCGTCGCTTCGACACGAACCGGTGCCGCTTGCGATTCGACCGCGGCCGGTGCGACCGCTTCGGCACGCTGCTCGACTTCGGCTTCGGCAACCACGGCGCCTGCTGCGGCGACGGCTGCCACGGCGACCGGTACGGCCGCACGGGCCGGCTCGACCGCGTCCGGGGCTTGCGTCGTCACGGCGTGCACGGGGGCTTCGCCGTCCGCGCCTTGCTCGGCGTGCTCGACCACCGAGCCATCGTCCTCGCGCTCACGACGACCACCACGGCGGCCGCGGCGGCGACGGCGACGTTCCTCGCCGTCACGTGCACCGGCTTCCGCGTCGGCAGCGACGTCGGCGCCCGGCAGGGCTGCGACGGCCTGGTCGGCTTCCGCTTCCGGATGGTTCTCGCCACGGGTGACGGAAGCCGACCAGGA
>NZ_VWWG01000114.1:0-21269 GCF_011753085.1 Burkholderia sp. Tr-862 | reverse complement strand
GCAGCGGCGCCGCGCCGAGCCGATCGCCGAGGAACGTGCGCAGCGCGTCCAGCGCCTGCTCGCGCTGCGCGGCGCGCGCGACGTCGAGCGCGACGATGTTGCTGGTGCCTTCCCAGATCGAGCCGAGATGCGCGTCGCGCACGATGCGCGCATCGCTCCATTCCTCGATGTAGCCGGTACCGCCGCGCACCTCCATCGCGTCGCCCGTCACGCGGCGCGCATCGCGGCACGCGCGGAACTTGATCAGCGGCGTCAGGATGCGCACGCAGCGCGCGGCCTGCTCGTCGCCCGCATCCGCCTGCGGCAGCAGCAGCGCGATCTGCATGAACAGCGCACGCGCGGCCTCGGCGGGCAGCAGCATCTTCATCAACTGGCGCTGCATCAGCGGCATCTCGATCAGCGTCCGGCCGAACGCCGTGCGGTGCGCGGCCACGTGCAGCGACTCGTTCAGCGCGCGCCGCATCAGCCCGGCCGCGCGCACGCCGTTCGACAGCCGCGACATGTTGATCATGTCGGCCATCTGGTGAAAACCGCGGCCTATCTCGCCGATCAGGTAGGCCTGCGCGCCTTCGAGCGCGATCTCGCCGCTCGCCATCGAACGGCTGCCGAGCTTGTCCTTCAGCCGCACGATCCGGTAGCGGTTGCGCGTGCCGTCCGGCAGCGTCTTCGGCAGCAGGAACAGCGCGAGCCCCTTGATGCCGTCCGGCGCGCCGTCGGGCCGCGCGAGCACCATCGCCAGATCGGCGTCGGCGTTCGAGCAGAACCACTTGTCGCCGTACAGGCGCCACGCCGCTTCGCCCGGCGCGTGCGTTTCGCGCACCGCGCGCGTCGCGATGCGGCCCACGTCGGAGCCGGCCGCCTGCTCGGTCATGAACATCGCGCCCTGGAACAGCGTGTCGAAATCGCGTGACGCGAGCATCGGCAGGTAGTGCTCGACGAGCGCCGGTTCGCCGAAACGGCGCAGCGTGCGCGTGAGCGAGTCGGTCATGCTGACCGGGCAGCACAGCCCGAATTCCGCCTGCACGAACAGGAACGTCAGCGCGTACTTGACGAGCGGCGCCACCGCGTCGGGCTGGTGGCTCAGCGCCGCGAGCCCGAGTTCCGAATACGCGACGCGTTCGAGCGCGACATACGCGGGGTCCTTGTCGATCCGCTGCACGGCCTCGCCGCGCCGGTTGCGATGTTCGAGCACGGGCGGATGCTTGTCCGCGCGCGACGCCCATTCGTCGAGCTCGCCCGACACGCGCGCGCCGAGTGCATGCAGTTGCGGTTCGAGTCGTGCGTATTGGGCGGCGCCGAGATGCAGCTTCAGCAACGCGCCGAGATCGCGATCGGCCGTGAAGAAATTGATGCCCCGGCTGTCGGGGATGTTGCCGGATGCGCCGGCGTCCGGCGTGCGAGCGGTGTCGTTCATGCATGCGTCTCCATGGTGGCCCGGCTACCGGCGGGCGCCCGCCTCGTGGCGGCGCGGCGGCCGATGCCAAGCGTTACGCAGAGCCTAGGCGCGTGATCGATAAGCGTCCAATACAGGATTTGTCCGGTACGATAGACGGCACTTATCGATGCCGGAGCCGGGAGGAGACAACATGGAACTGCGGCAGTTGCGCTACTTCGTGGCGGTCGCCGAGGAACTGCATTTCGGGCGCGCGGCGAAGCGCCTGTTCATCTCGCAGCCGGCGCTGAGCTTCGACATCCGCAAGTTCGAGGAAGCGCTCGGCGTGCAGCTCTTTTCACGCACCAACAAGACGGTCGCGCTGACCAACGCGGGCGCGGTGCTGCTCGGCGAAGCGCGCCGGCTGCTGCTGCAGGCGAGCGAGGCCGAGCGTCTCACGGTGCGCTCGGCGTCCGGTCTCGCGGGTCGGCTGCGGATCGGCTTCGTCCATTCGATGCTGTATCGCGGGCTGCCCGATGCGGTGCAGCGCTTCGAGGCCGACTATCCGGGCGTGGAGATCGTGCTGAGCGAGATGAACACGCACGCGCAGGTGCAGGCCGTCCAGCGCGGCCAGATCGATCTCGGTTACGCGCACTGGGGCCACTGCCCGCCCGAGGTCGAATCGACGCCCGTCTACGCGGAACCGTTCGTGTGCTGCCTGCCGGCCACGCATCCGCTCGCGCGGCGCCGGCAGGTCGCGCTCGCCGCGCTGGCCGCGGAACCGTTCATCCTGTTTCCGCGCGACGCGGCGCCGCACTATCACGACCTGATCATCGCGCAATGCGTGAACGCGGGCTTCAGCCCGCTGATCCGTCACGAGGCGCGGCTGTGGCAGACGATCCTGTCGATGATCGAGTTCGGGATGGGCGTCGCGCTGGTGCCGCGCGTGCTGCAGCAGGTGAAGAGCGACCGGCTCGCGTTCCGGCCGCTGAAGGATGCGTCGCTCGAATCGCGCACGCTGGAACTGAAGCGCAGCGGCACCGCCGAGCCGGTCGCGCTGCGCTTCGCCGACTACGTGCGCGCGTCGATCGACGCGCTGCCCGCGCTCGCGGGCTGAGCAGGCGCCGCTACTTCGCGTCCGGCTGCAGCACCGGCTGCGCGCGCCGGTACCACACCGCGTACACGACCGACAGCGCGACCAGGAACGGAATGCCGAAGATCAGCGTCATGTGGAATTCGGCGGTGAAGTAGGTCGTCACCATCACCGCGAGCATCAGCGCCGCGCCGAGCAGCGTCAGCAGCGGAAAGCCGCGCATCCGGAACGCGGGCGCCGGCAGGCCGAGCGCCGCGCGACGCCGCCGGAAGCAGTAGTGCGTGATGAAGATCATCATCCACGTGAACAGCGCGCCGAACATCGACACCGACATCATGATCGTGAACGATGCATCCGGATACAGCACGCTCAGGACCGTCGCGAGCGCGATGCCGAGCGTCGACAGCATCAGCGCGCCGAACGGCACGCCGCGCGCGTTCACCTCGCCGAGCGCCTTCGGCGCATGGCCCGCGCGCGACAGGCTGAACATCATCCGCGTCGTGATGTAGAGCTGGCTGTTCATCGCGGACAACGCGGCGATCAGCACCACGAAGTTGATCAGCCCGGCCGCGCCCGGCAGGTGGATCGCCTCCATCACCTTCACGAACGGGCTCTCGTCGCGCCCCGCCGCCGTCCACGGCACGATCGCGAGCATCAGCGCGAGCGTGACGAGGTAGAACAGCACGAGCCGCACGATCGTCGAGCGGAACGCGCTCGTCACCGCGCGCTCGGGATCTTCCGCCTCGCCCGCGGCGACCGCGATCATCTCGATGCTCAGGTAGCTGAAGATCGACACGATCACCGCGACCCACATCCCCCACATGCCCTTCGGAAAGAAGCCGCCGTGATCGGTGTAATGATGGAAACCCGCGCGCGCCGCGCCGTCGCCGACCAGCGCCGGATTGCCGAAGACGACATACGCGCCGAGCACGATGAAGCCGACGATCGCCGCGATCTTCACGACCGAGAAACCGTATTCGACCGCACCGAACACGTCGACGCTACGCGCGTTGACGAACACGAGCAGCGCCGAGAAGCCGACGATCCACAGCCAGCCCGGCACGCCCGGGAACCAGTACTTCATGTACAGCGCGATCGCGGTGACTTCGGTGCCGACCGCGAGCACGATGCACGCCCAGTACGCATAGCGCACGAGAAACCCGGCCCATGGGCTCACGTAATGTTCGGCGTAGGCGCCGAACGACCCGGAGGTCGGGTGCGCGACCGTCATCTCCGCGAGACAGCCCATCAGCAACAGCGAGATGAACGCGCCGATCGCGTAGCTGATGAGCACGCTCGGGCCCGCGAAGCCGATCGCGAACCCGCTGCCGAGAAACAGACCGGTGCCGATCGCACCGCCGATCGCGATCATCGCCATCTGCCGTGCGGAAAGCGTGCGGCGCAGACCGTGCTCGCGCGCCGCGATGTGCTGGAATTGCCCTTCTGGTTGCATCGAATGACCTCGTTCTAAAGCGTCAGTCCGGTCGAAACGTCGACGGCGCACGGGCCGGTGCCGGACCGCACCGGCCACCGCGCGCCGCATGCTCAGAACAGGTGGCGCAGGCCGGCCGCGATGCCCGTCTGGTTGCCGCGTCCGGGCATTTCGGTGAACGCTCCACCCGTCACCCGGTTGTAGTCGAGCGTCGCGTAGACCTGCGTCGCCTTCGACAGCGCGTACTCGGCCTCGAGCACGCCTGTATAGCGCTTGCCGCCGTTACCTGCCACGCCGTTGACGTTGCGGATGTCGTCGTAGTAACCGACGCCCGTCACCGATACCGCCGGCGTGACCTTCACGCTCACGCCGGTGTAGAAGATCGCGTCGCGGCGCGGGTTGTCGGCGAACGAACCGTAGGTCACGTCGCGGCCCGGCGCGTTCAGCAGCTGCCGGTCGAGCATGCCCGTGCGGTCGATGCCGCCGAGATAGCCGGCGTACAGCGTCGCCGCACCGAACGCGTAGCGTGCGCCCGCGCCCCAGGCCTGCTGTGCACGGCTGTTCAGGTCACGCACCTGCTGGTAGGTCGCGCCGACCATCAGTCCGCCGAGCGTGTACGACACGTGCGTGCCCCAGTACGCATTCGCGCCGAGGCTGCCCGCGACGCCGCCGAAACCGTAGCTCGCGCCGACGTCCAGCCCGCCGAACGTGCCGTCGTAGCTGACGGTGTTGCTTGCGCGGCCCTGCGTGAGGAAGTACGGCCACATGTTGGCCGTGTAGTTGCCGACCGTCAGCGGATCGAGATCGCCGAACAGGTTGAACGCCTCGGTCGCCTGCCGGCCGAGCTTCACGGTGCCCCAAGCGCTCGCGAGGCCGATATACGCGTAGCGGCCGAACAGTGCGCCGTCGAGCTGCCCGTTCTGCGGCTCGAAGCCGCTCTCGAGCTGGAAGATCGCCTTCAAGCCGCCGCCGAGCGCTTCGCTGCCCTTCAGGCCCCAGCGGCTGTTGGTGATCGCGCCGTTGGTCATCTGCACGCTCGCGTCGTTCGACGCATTCGCATGCGTCGTGTAGCGGATGCTCTGGTCGACGATGCCGTACAGCGTCACGCTGCCCTGCGCCATCGCACCGCTCGCAGCGAGCAGGCCCGCCATCGTCGGTACTACGAATCGAATCATTCTCGTCACGTTCGTCTCCATCCTTGTCTTTATCCTTGTTGTGCTTCTCGGGGTTTGCGGGTGATTACGGGTATTGCAAGCCGCGCCACGCGGCGTGGTGCTAGTCGCGCGCCGCCGGCAGCGCGACGTACGCGACGAGTTCGACGCGCATCGCCGGATGCGCGAAGCCCTGCACGCCCACGCATGTGCGGTTCGGATACGGTTCGCGAAAGTGGCGCCGGTATTCGGCGTCGAATTCCGGCATCGCCTTCACGTCGGACAGATAGACGAGTACCTGCGCGACGTCGTCCATCGTCGCGCCGGCCGCCGCGACGGCCTTCGCGAGATTGCCGAGCGTGATGCGCGCCTGCGCGGTCATCGTGTCGCCGACGATCGCGCCGGATGCATCGACCGGCCCGTGGCCGGTAAACATCAGCCCACCCGCGCGGGTCGCCCACGAGAACGGCTGGGCCAACTGCGGCAAGTCGATCGGGATCGTGTCTGCCATCGTGTCCTCCTTCGGTTCGGGATCGGCCGCTCAGGCGGCCTGGCGCGACTTGCCGCCGAGCACGTCGGCGATCGCGTTCGCGACATGGTCGAGGTTCGCGTCGTTCAGGCCGGCGATGCACATGCGGCCCGAGCGCAGCAGGTAGACGCCGTGCGACGCACACAGCCGGTCCACGTCGGCCGCGGCGATGCCCGTATAGCTGAACATCCCGCGCTGCGTGACGAGTGCATCGAACGCGGGCGCCGGCAGGCGCGTGTCAAGCCGCGCCTTCAGCGCGCCGCGCATGCGCTTAATGCGAGCACGCACCTGTGCGACCTCGTCTTCCCAACGCGCGCGCAGCGCGTCGTCGTTCAGCACGGTCGACACGAGTTGCGCGCCGAACAGTGGCGGACTCGAATAGGTGCGGCGCACGCCGGCTTGCAACTGGCTCAGCACCGTCGCCGCTTCGCCCGCGCTCGCGCAGACGATCGACAGCCCGCCGACGCGCTCGCCGTACAGCGAGAAATTCTTCGACAACGAGTTGCTGACGATCGCCGGCAGCCCCGCTTCGACGATCGCGCGCACGGCCCACGCGTCGTCGTCGAGCCCGTCGCCGAAGCCCTGGTACGCCATGTCGAGGAAGGGAATCAGCCCGCGGCGCGCGAGCACGTCGATCACCGCGCGCCACGCGTCGCGGCCGAGGTCGAGGCCCGTCGGGTTGTGACAGCACGGCTGCAGCAGCACGATGCTGCGCGCGGGCAGCGCATCGAGCGCCGCGAGCATCGCGTCGACGCGAAGATCGTTGCGCGCTTCGTCGTAGTACGGATACGCGTGCACGTCGAGGCCGGCCGCCGAGAAGATCACGCGATGGTTGTCCCACGTCGGATCGCTGATCCAGATCGCGCTGTCGGGGAAATAGCGCTTCACGAACTCGGCGCCGAGCCGCAGCGCGCCCGAGCCGCCGAGCGTCTGCAGGGTCGCGATGCGCCCTTGCGCGAGCGCCGCGCAGCCGGCGCCGAACACGAGGCGCTGCACGCCCTGCCGGTACGCGGCGAGCCCTTCCATCGGCAGATACGTGTGCGGCGCGCCGGCTTCGCGCAGGCGCTCGGCCGCGAGACGTGTGCTCTCCAGCACCGGGATGCGGCCCGCGTCGTCGTAGTAGAGGCCGATGCTGAGGTTGACCTTGTGCGGATGCGCATCCTGCTGGAACGCCTGGAACAGCGACAGGATCGGGTCGCCCGGATAGGCGGGAACATGTTCGTACATGGCGGAAAGACGGTAGGAGTTGAAGGCGGCAATACGGCCGGCGGCGTGACAGCGCGTCAGGCCGTGCGGTCGAGGCATGGGGCGCATGTTATCGAGGACGAAATAGAATGAGCTTCACTTTTCGATGACGAATCGCGTCGATTGCAGTAGAGTCTGCGTCTGCTGTCTCAAAATTCACGGGATTCTGCGAAATGACTCTGGATCGAACCGACATGCGGATCCTCCGGCACCTCGAGCGGGACGGACGCATCAGCAATCAGGACCTCGCGAACGCGGTCGCGCTGTCGCCGTCGGCGTGCCTGCGGCGCGTGAAGCTGCTCGAGGAACGCGGCGCCATTGCGGGGTATCGCTGCACGATCGAGCCGAAGAAGGTCGGCGTCGCGTTCGAGGCGCTGGTGCATGTGTCGATGCGGCCGGACGTGCCCGAGTGGCACGACCGGTTCGTGGAGGCGATCCAGGCGTGGCCGGAAGTGATCGCCGCGCAGATCGTGACGGGCGGCTCGAACTACGTGCTGACGGTGCGGGCGCGCGACCTCGACCACTACTCGGACTTCGTGATCAACCGGCTGCACCGCGCGGCGGGCGTGATGTCGATCAATTCGAGCATCGTGCTCGCGACGCTCAAGCGCGACGGCTCGATCCTCGATCTCGTCGAGCAGTCGACGGCTGGCTGATGGACTGCTGCACGAACCTGAAAAATATTTGAAGAAAGGGCTTTACGAACCCCAAAAGCTCTGACATAATTTCAGCTTCTTTGGGCGGTTAGCTCAGCGGTAGAGCACTGCCTTCACACGGCAGGGGTCACTGGTTCGATCCCAGTACCGCCCACCAAAGAATTCAAGGGCCTGCGTCTCACGACGCAGGCCCTTTTCGTTTTGCGGTCGCTTTTCTGCGCCCCTCCTCCTTGCCGAATGCTTCGGGTTCGCCCACCCCGTTCAAGAGACGGCGCTTCGATGGCACGTCATCGACGCGCCGCGACGGTTCACTTCCCTCGCCCTACCCGCTCCGCCGTCGCGTCGAACGCACGCCGCGCCTTGTCGACGATCTCGTCGACTTCCGCCTCCCGGATCACGAGCGGCGGCGACAGCAGCATCCGGTCGCCGGTCGCGCGCATGATCAGGTTGCCGTTGAAGCAGAAGTCGCGGCAGATCGTGCCGATATCGACATCGGCGCCGAATCGCTCGCGCCGGCTCCGGTCGCGCGCCAGTTGAACGCCCGCGACCAGCCCCGCTCCCGCGATCTCGCCGACGATCGGATGATCGCCGAGGGCTTCCCGCAGTCGGCGCTGGAAATACGGCCCGATGTCGCGCTTCACCCGCTCGACGATCCCTTCGTCGCGCAGCAGCTTCAGGTTCGCGACCGCGACGGCCGCCGCCACCGGGTGACCCGAGTACGTGAGGCCGTGATTGAATTCGCCGTTATCGATGATCGGCCGCGCGATGCGCTCGTGAATGCCTACCGCACCCATCGGCACATAACCCGACGTCAGGCCCTTGGCCATCGTGATCAGATCCGGCTCGAAGCCGAAGTGCTGGTGCGCGAACCATTCGCCGGTGCGCCCGAAACCGCCGATCACTTCGTCGGCCACGAGCAGGATGTCGTACTTGCGGCAGATCCGCTGGATTTCCGGCCAGTACGTCGACGGCGGGAAGATCACGCCGCCCGCGCCCTGGAACGGCTCGCCGATGAACGCCGCGACGTTCTCCGCGCCGAGTTCGAGGATCTTCGCCTCGAGCTGCTGCGCGCGCGCCAGGCCGAACGCCTCGGGCGTCTCGCCGGCTTGCGCTTCGCCGAAGAAATACGGCTGGTCGATGTGCACGATGTGCTCGACCTTCGACGGCATCTGCTCGTGCATGTAGCCCATCCCGCCGAGCGTGCCGCCCGCGATCGTCGAGCCGTGGTAGCCGTTCTTGCGCGAAATCACGAACTTCTTCTGCGGCTGGCCCTGCACGCGCCAGTACTGGTGCACGACGCGCAGCACAGTGTCGTTGCCTTCCGAGCCGCTGTTGCAATAGAAGAAGTGGTTGAAGCCGGCGGGCGTGACTTCGGCGAGCAGCGCCGACAGTTCGATCACCGGCGGGTGCGTGGTCTTGAAGAACGTGTTGTAGAACGGCAGTTCCTGCAGCTGGCGATACGCGGCGTCGGCGAGCTCCTTGCGGCCGTAGCCGACGTTCACGCACCAGAGGCCGGCCATCCCGTCGATCACCTTGTTGCCGTCGGAGTCCCACAGGTAGACGCCGTCGGCCTTCACGATCACGCGGCTGCCCGCGCGATTGAGCGCGCCCATGTCCGAGAACGGGTGAATATGGTGCGCGGCGTCGAGCGCGCGGTATTCGGCGGTCGAGTGCAGCGGGAAGGCTTCGTTTCGATCGGTCATGTTTCCTCCGTAAAACAGCGCCGCACGCTCACACGTGCAGCAGCAGATGGCGGCGTTCCCACGAGCTGATCACGCGGAAGAACGCTTCGTATTCGGTTTCCTTCAGCGCCAGGTACGCCTTCACGAACTTGTCGCCGAGAATGCCGGCGAGCGGCGTGCACGCGGCCATCAGCGAGATGCCCTCCTCGAGATTGCGCGGCAGCTGGTACGGCAGGTCGTAACCGTCGGACGCGATCGGCTCGGTCGGCGCGAGCTGCTGCGTGAGGCCGAGATAGCCGGCCGCGAGCGTTGCCGCGAACGCGAGGTACGGGTTGCAGTCGACGCCCGGAATCCGGTTCTCGATGCGCCGCGCGACCGGCGTCGACTGCGGGATGCGGAAGCCGACCGTGCGGTTGTCGTAGCCCCACTGCACGTTGATCGGCGCGGCCATGAAACGCGACAGCCGGCGATACGAGTTGATGTACGGCGCGAAGATCGGCATCAGCGCGGGCGTGTATTTCTGCAGCCCCGCGAGATAGCTGTGGAACATCGGCGACACGACCCCGTCTTCTTCGGCGAACAGGTTGCGACCGGTGTGCACATCGGCGAGGCTCTGGTGGATGTGCATCGCGGAGCCCGGCTCGCCTTCCATCGGCTTGGCCATGAACGTCGCGTACATGTTGTGCCGCAGCGCCGCTTCGCGCACCGTGCGCTTGAACAGGAACACCTGGTCGGCCAGCGACAGCGCGTCGCCGTGCACGAAGTTGATCTCCATCTGCGCGGCGCCGACTTCGTGGATCAGCGTCTCGATGTCGAGCCCCTGCATCTCGCAGTACTCGTAGATGTCCTCGAACAACGGATCGAACTCGTTGACGGCCTCGATCGAATACGACTGCCGGCCGGTTTCCGCGCGGCCGGTGCGCCCGATCGGCGGACGCAGCGGCAGGTCGGGATCCGCGTTCATGTCGACCAGGTAGAACTCGAGCTCGGGCGCGACGACGGGATTCCAGCCCTTCGCCTTGTACAGGTCAAGCACGCGGCGCAACACGTAGCGCGGCGAGATCTCGACCGGCGAGCCATCGAAATGCACGCAATCGTGGATCACCTGCGCGGTCGGATCGACGGCCCACGGAACCAGGCAGATCGTCGATGGATCGGGCACGCACACCATGTCGGGATCGGTCACGCCGGTCAGCGTGCCGTCCTCCGGATAGTCGCCGGTGACGGTCTGCACCATCACGGCCTGAGGCAGGCGCATCGATTCGCCGGATTCGAATTTGTTGCGCGGAATGATCTTGCCGCGCGCGATGCCGGCCATGTCGGGAATGATCGCCTCGACTTCGGTGATGCGGTGCTGACGCAGGAATTCGCTCAGTTCGGGTTGCATGATCGGCCTCGTTCAGTCGATGTCGGATGCAGCCGGCGACGGCATGGTGCCGCCTGCCGCATGAATGCGGTGTGTCATGCGCGCGCGGCACGCCGCGCCGAATGCCACGAAGATGTCGCGCGACAGCGGCTGTTCCGCGAAACGCCATTCGGGATGCCACTGCACGCCGAGCGCGAACGCGCGCGCGCCGCGCACGCTGACGGCCTCGATCAGCCCGTCGGGCGCGCTCGCTTCGACCGCGAGCCCCGCGCCGAGCCGCGCGACGCCCTGGTCGTGCAGCGAATTGACCATCGCGTCGTGCGCGCCGCGCGCGATCCGTTGCAGCAGGCCGCCCGGCGAAAGCTGGACGCGATGGGCGGGGCCGTACTGTCGCTCGAGCGGATCGCCGTCGCGCTCGCGATGGTCATGGAAGCTGGGGCTCGCATGCAACCGCTGATGCAGCGTGCCGCCGTACGCGACGTTCAGCTCCTGCATGCCGCGGCAGATCGCGAGCACCGGCACGCCGGCATCGATCGCCGCACGGATCAGCGGCAGCGCGGTCGCATCGCGCGCGGGGTCGTGCAGCGTGTCGGGCGTACTCGCCGGGCCGCCGTAATGGTGCGGCTCGACGTTCGAATAGCTGCCGGTCAGCAGCAGCCCGTCGACGGACGCAACGATCGCGTCGACCGGCTGCCGCGCACCCAGCGCGGGCAGCACGAACGCCAGCGCGCCGGCGCCGTCGACCAGCGCGACGAGATACTTCTCGCCGGCCGTGTGGTTCGGATGGGCGCCGCGCAGGATGCGGTCGGCGGTGACGGCTACGATCGGGCGCGCTCGCATGATCGCCTCCGCGATAAGCGCGCGACGCGGCCGGACGCGCAGGACGATGGAAGCCCGCTGTGGCGCGGCATGCGCGCGTGCGCAATCATGCCGCGCGCACGGTGCGGCAACAGACGGTACGGCCCGATGCGAAAATGGACAACGACACTAGGGTAACAATGAAGCGCTGCCGTCGCGCTGCACCGCGCTGAACACGTGCGCGGTCACGAGGTTGAAGCGGCGCAGGCCGCGATGGGACACAGCGAAGAAACCAGGCTCGCGTATGAGGGCGGCGCGCGTGCCGCGATCAGCATGCCGGATCGGCCCGGCCTGAGGCGGCGCGCCCGCCGACGGACTTCGGGTCCGGCGTATCGAAGGGCTGGCGGCTTTCACGATCGTACTCGACTGACTGATGAAGGCAGGACACGTGTCGCGGTGAAGCGCAGGCGGCAATGCCGTGCGGCGACACGTAGGCAAGGTGTCTCGCATCGGATTCCGGCACGGTACGGCGCCAATCGACGCCGTCGCCGCCGGTGCGCGCGTGACGACTTCCTGACATTCAGCTTATATCACCTAAAAATTGCGTCAAATTTTAAGGTGCCGATCCCGACATCGATCAGACAAAAAAAAACGGCATCGACCGTTCGGATCGATGCCGTTTTGTGCGCTGCGTCGGCTTGTGCACCGCCTGCCGGCAAGCCAGTGCGGAAAGTATTACCGCACCGCCGCACGCAGCGTGCCGACGAGTCAACGATGCGCGAGCGCGGTTTCGACGAGCGTTTGCAGCAGCGGCACGACCCGCGCGGCGCGCGCTTCGTCGTACGCGTACGGACGCGTCTCTTCCATGTAGGTGATCTGCGACAGTTCGAGCTGCACGGCTTCGACGCCGGTGGCGGGCACGCCGTAGTGACGCGTGATGTAGCCGCCCTTGAACCGCCCGTTCGCGACCGCCGTATAACCGCCGTGCGCATTCACGCATGCGGCCAGCGCCTCGGCGAGGCCGGGCGCGGCGCTCGCGCCGCTCGACGTGCCGAAGTTGAAGTCCGGCAGGCGGCCTTCGAAGAAACGCGGCACGTGCGAGCGGATCGAATGCGCTTCCCACACGAGCACGCGGCCATGCTCGCGCTTCAGGCGCGCGATCTCGCCTTGCAGCGCGTCGTGATACGGGCGCCAGTAGCGGTCGCGGCGGCGCATGATCTCGTCGTTGCCGGGCAGCGCGTTCGGCGGATACAACGGCGCCTTGTCGAACGTGTCGACCGGCACGAGCCCGGTCGTATCCTGCCCTGGGTACAGGTTCTCGTTGTCGGGCGGACGGTTCAGGTCGACGACGTAACGCGCGTGCGACGGCACGAGGATCGATGCGCCGAGCGTCGCCGCAAACCCGTACAGCCGCTCGAGATGCCAGTCGCAATCGTCGACGAAGCGCGCATCGGGCGTCATCGTCGCGGCGATGTCGTCGGGGATGTGGGTGCCTGCGTGCGGGATCGAGATCAGCAGCGGCAGCGTGCCCTGCTTCAGCGTGAATACAGCCGGTTGTTCAGTCATGTCGCATCACCGTAAAAGTCTGCCGGCGCACGCGCGCGGCGTGCGCCGGGCGCCACGCGTCAGCGCAGCAGTTGCGCCAGCGCGGCGCGGTAGTCGGCATAAGCAGCGGTTTCGTCGCGATGACGGCGGCCGCTCACGACGCGTTCGCCGCCGGTGTAGACGTCGAGCACCGGCGTGTCGCCGTGCTCGGCGAACACCGCGCCCGACAGCCAGGCCGCGCTGCCGTGTTCGGCGATCGCGGGATGATCGGGATCGAGCACGAGCCAGTCGGCGCGGCAGCCTTCACGCAGCGCACCGATGCGCCGCCCGCTTGCCTGCGCGCCGCCGGCGAGCGATGCGTCGAACAGCCGGTCGGCGACATGCGCCTGCGTGTCGCTCGCGAGCACGTTGCGCGCGCGATGCACGAGCCGCTGCCCGTATTCGAGCAGGCGCAACTCCGAGCGCCAGTCGACCGATGCGTGGCTGTCCGAGCCGACACCGATCACGCCGCCCTGCGCGAGATAGTCGACGGCCGGGAACACGCCGTCGCCGAGGTTCGCTTCGGTGGTCAGGCAGAGGCCTGCCACCGCGCGACGCTTCGCGAGCGCCGCCGTTTCGGCCGCATCGACATGCGTCGCGTGCACGAGGCACCAGCGCGCGTTGACGTCGAAGCGATCGAGCAGCCATTGCACGGGCCGCGCGCCGTAGACACGCACGCAATCGTCGACTTCGGCCGTCTGCTCGGCGATGTGGATATGCACCGGTGCGTCGTCGGGCAGGCCTTCGAGCAGCACGCGCAGCCCGTTCTCGGACACCGCGCGCAGCGAGTGCGGCGCGACGCCGTAGCGCAGCCCGCCGTGCTCGGGCGCGACGCGGCGCATCGCGTCGAGCAGTTCGAGCAGGCCGTCCGGCGTGTTGATGAAGCGGCGCTGGTCGTCGCGCGGCGGCTTGTTGCCGAAGCCGGCGAACTGGTACGACACGGGCAGCATCGTGATGCCGATGCCGGCCGAGCGCGCCGCGTCGATCACGCGCGTGCCGAGCTCCGCGAGCTGCGGATAGCGCGAGCCGTCCTGCGCGTGATGCACGTAGTGGAATTCGCACACCGACGTGTAGCCGCACTTGAGCATCTCGACGTACAACCAGCGCGCGATCGCCGCGAGCGCGTCGGGCGTGATCTTCAACGCGAAGCGGTACATCAGGTCGCGCCAGCTCCAGAAGCTGTCGGAAGGATTCGCACGGTATTCGGTGAGCCCCGCCATCGCGCGCTGGAACGCGTGCGAATGCAGGTTCGGCATGCCGGGCAGCACGGGCCCGGCCGCGCGCGCGACGCCTGCCGGCGCATCGGTGTCGGGCGTCACGTCGGTCAGCGTGCCGGCCGCGTCCCAGCGCAGCAGCACGTTGCGGCGCCAGCCGTCGGGCAGGTAGGCATGGTCCGCGAACAGCGTCATTTCGGTCATGGTGAGTCTCGTCTCCTGCAAGGCTAGCCGTTCATCCGGCGAAACACCGTCGCACCGTTGCGCACGACCTGCTCGCACAGCGGGCGGCCGATCCAGTAAGCGAGCTCCGACAGCGAGCCGACCGACCAGACCGCGAAATCGGCCTGACGACCGATCTCGAGCGCGCCGTGCCGATCAGCACGGCCGAGCGCCGCGGCCGCATGGCGCGTCACGCCCTGCAGCACTTCGGGCACCGTCATCCGGAACAGCGTGCAGCCCATGTTCAGCGTCAGCAGCAGCGATTCGAGCGGCGACGTGCCGGGGTTGTGATCGGTCGCGAGCGCGATCGGCACGCCGTGCTTGCGCAGCAGCTCGATCGGCGGCAATTGCGTTTCGCGGATGAAGTAGTACGCGCCGGGCAACAGCACGGCGACCGTGCCAGCCGCCTTCATCGCCTCGATGCCGGCTTCGTCGAGAAATTCGAGGTGGTCGGCGGACAGCGCGCGATAACGCGCGGCAAGCGCGGTGCCGCCCGCGTTCGACAGCTGCTCCGCATGCAGCTTCACCGGCAGGCCGCGCCGCGTCGCGGCCTCGAACACGCGCTCGGTCTGCGCGAGCGAAAAGCCGATGCGCTCGCAGAACACGTCGACCGCGTCGACGAGGCCTTCGTCGGCCAGCGTCGGCAGCATCCGTTCGCACACTTCGTCGATGTATGCGTCCGCGCGGCCCGCATATTCCGGCGGCAGCGCGTGCGCGCCGAGGAACGTCGTGTAGACGGTGACCGGGAAGCGCTCGCCGAGCTGGCGCGCGACGCGCAGCATCTTGCGCTCGCTCGCGAGGTCGAGACCGTAGCCCGACTTGATCTCGATCGCGCTCACGCCTTCCGCGAGCAGCGGCTGCAGACGTGCGGCGGCCTGCACGAACAGCGTCGTCTCGTCGGCCGCGCGCGTCGCGCGCACCGTCGACACGATCCCGCCGCCCTGCCGCGCGATCTCCTCGTAGCTGACGCCGGCGAGGCGCTGGGCGAACTCGTCGGCGCGCGTGCCGCCGTACACGAGGTGCGTGTGGCAGTCGACGAGGCCCGGCGTCACCCACGCGCCGTGCAGGTCTTCCCGCTGCCAGTGCGCGTAACCGTGCGGCAGCGCGGAGAACGCGCCGAGCCACACGATCGTGCCGGTTTCGTCGACGGCGATCGCCGCGTCGTCGATGGTTTCGTCGGGGTGGCCGTGCGGACACAGCCTCAGGTGATGCCAGACAGTCGGTTTCATGCGTTCAGTCTCGTTCGCCGACGGCGAGCGACACGGCGAGCAGCGCGCCGCCTCCGCTCACGACGACGTCAAACGCACGCCGCGGCCCGTCGAGCCGCAGCGTGTCCATTTCCTGCAGCGCGTAATGCGCGCCGTCGATTTCGACGCCGACCGCGCCGGTCGCGCAGAACAGCAGCACGGTATCGGCGCGCTCGACGCGGTGTGTGCCTTCGGGCCACACGTCGACGGTCCCGCGCGCGGCCGAGCGGCGCGTCATCAGGTTGAAGTCGCGTGTCGGGCCGTCGTGCAGCGTCGCGTCGATCGCCGTTTCGCCGGCGAAATCCGCACGGGCGAGCGGCGCATCGAGCACATGGCGCGCGCCACCCGCTTCCGTGAGCGTCATGCCCGCGCCGGACAGCAGCACGAGCGTGCGATCGATGCCGTCGAAACGCGAGAACGGCCCGGCCGCGTCGACGTCCGCGACGCTCACGCGCCATGCGAACGCATCGAGCGCGGCGCCCGGCAGCGCCCCGGAGGACGTTCCCCGGGGGGAAAATGCCGCGATTTCGCGCGTCACGCCGCCGCCGTTCTTCCACGGCGACGCAACGAGATCCGCTGCGCGGATCATCGCGGCGGCCAGTGTTGCGTGCACCGGCGCCTGATCGAGCGCCGTCATGCTCAGCGGCCGAGCATCGGCAGCTTCAGGCCGGCTTCGCGGGCCGTCTGCTGCGCGAGTTCGTAGCCGGCATCCGCATGGCGCATCACGCCCGTCGCCGGATCGTTCAGCAGCACGCGGCCGAGACGCTCGTGCGCTTCGGCGGTACCGTCGGCGACGATCACGACGCCCGAGTGCTGCGAGAAGCCCATCCCGACGCCACCGCCATGGTGCAGCGACACCCACGATGCGCCGCCTGCGGTGTTCAGAAGTGCGTTCAGCAGCGGCCAGTCGCTCACGGCGTCCGAACCGTCCTTCATCGATTCCGTCTCGCGGTTCGGGCTCGCGACCGAACCGGTGTCGAGGTGGTCGCGGCCGATCACGATCGGCGCCTTCAGTTCGCCGTTCTTCACCATCTCGTTGAACGCCTGGCCGAGGCGATAGCGATCCTTCACGCCGACCCAGCAGATCCGTGCCGGCAGGCCCTGGAACGCGATGCGCTCACGTGCCATGTCGAGCCAGTTGTGCAGGTGCGCGTCGTCGGGGATCAGCTCCTTCACCTTCTGGTCGGTCTTGTAGATGTCTTCCGGATCGCCCGACAGCGCGACCCAGCGGAACGGACCCTTGCCTTCGCAGAACAGCGGGCGGATATAGGCCGGCACGAAGCCCGGGAAGTCGAATGCGTTCTCGACGCCCATTTCCAGCGCCATCTGGCGGATGTTGTTGCCGTAGTCGAGCGTGGCCGCGCCGCGTTCCTGCAGCGTCAGCATCGCGCGCACCTGCTCGGCCATCGACTGCTTCGCGACCTTCACGATGCTTTGCGGATCAACCTTCTGCGCCTCGCGCCATTGCGCGACGGTCCAGCCTTGCGGCAGGTAGCCGTTGATCGGGTCGTGCGCGCTCGTCTGGTCGGTCACGCAATCCGGCGTGACGCCGCGCTTGACGAGTTCCGCGAACACGTCGGCCGCGTTGCCGAGCAGGCCGATCGAGACCGGCTTGCCGGCGCGCTTCGCTTCGTCGATCATGCCGAGCGCTTCGTCGAGCGTCGTCGCCTTCTTGTCGACGTAGCGGGTCTTCAGGCGGAAGTCGATGCGCGTCTCGTCGCATTCGACCGCGATCATCGAGAAACCTGCCATCGTCGCGGCCAGCGGCTGCGCGCCGCCCATGCCGCCCAGGCCGCCCGTCAGGATCCAGCGGCCCGACGGGTCGCCGTTGAAGTGCTGGTTCGCGACCGAGAAGAACGTTTCATAGGTGCCCTGCACGATCCCCTGGCTGCCGATGTAGATCCAGCTGCCGGCCGTCATCTGGCCGTACATCATCAGGCCCTTGCGGTCGAGCTCGTGGAAGTGATCCCAGTTCGCCCAGTGCGGCACGAGGTTCGAGTTCGCGAGCAGCACGCGCGGCGCATCCGTGTGCGTGCGGAACACGCCGACCGGCTTGCCCGACTGGATCAGCAGCGTTTCGTTGTCCTCGAGATCCTTCAGCGACGCGAGGATCTGGTCGTAGCATTCCCAGTTGCGCGCCGCGCGGCCGATGCCGCCGTACACGACGAGCGCGTGCGGATGCTCGGCGACTTCCGGATCCAGGTTGTTCTGGATCATCCGGTAGGCCGCTTCGGCCAGCCAGGTCTTGCAGACCTTCTCGCTGCCGCGCGGTGCGCGGATCGTGCGCGTCGGATCGAGACGGGGATCGATGTGTTTCGGATGGTTCATGACAACTGCTCCCGAAGGAAAGTGAAGATCAATTGGAATCAGAAATGCCCGGTGAAGCGATAACGACTGCCCGGGTGCCACAGATTCGCCACCGAGGCGACGACGCCCTGCGACCAGGTACGCCGATGTAAAACCAGACACGGCTCGACGTCGTCCATCCGCAGTTGCTCGCGCCGCTCGGGCGCCGGAGCCGCCGCTTCGATCCGGTACTCGACGCGCTGCAGCGGGGCCGCGCGCATCAGGTACAGGTTCGGCGTCGTGTTCGTGAAATCCTGCTCGGCATAATCCGGCGCGACCGCCGGATTCACCCATCGTTCTTCGAGCTGGACGGGTTCGTCATTCTCGAAGTGCAACACCTGCGAATAAAACAGCTTTGCGCGCACGGCCATCTGCATCTCGTCGGCGAGCGCCTCGTCGGCGCGGATCGTGTCGAGGCCGAGCACGCTGGCGCGGTATGCATGCCCGCGCGCGTCGACCTCTTCCGAAATGCTGCGGATCGCGACGAGCGTCGACTCGTACTTCGGCCGCGCGACGTAGGTGCCCGCGCCCTTCATGCGCGTGAGCACCTGCTCGGCCGTCAACTCGCGCAACGCGCGGTTGACGGTCATGCGCGCGACCTTGAACTCGCGGGCCAGTTCGTTCTCGGAGGGCACCTGGTCGCCCTCCGCCCACTCGCCGGCGTGAATGCGGCCCAGGATGAAATCCTTGATCTCCTGGTAGACCGGCGCGCTCATGGGCTTACTGTTCCGATGCGAACGAGAACGGCGCGACCTTCGCGAACGCGCGCTCGCTGACGAGCTTCGCGATCACCGCGATGTCCGGTGCGAAGTAGTGGTCGAGCTCGTAGTGCGCCACATGGCTGCGGATCGTTTCCATCACCGGCGCGAGCTTCGGGCTCGTGTGGTACGGCGCGCGCAGGTCGACGCCCTGCGCGGCGGCCAGCAGTTCGATCGCGAGGATGTACTTCGTGTTGTCCGCGATGTCGGCGAGCTTGCGCGCGGCGAACGTCGCCATCGACACGTGGTCTTCCTGGTTCGCCGAGGTCGGCAGCGAGTCGACCGATGCCGGGTGCGCGAGCGTCTTGTTTTCCGATGCCAGCGCGGCAGCCGTCACGTGGGCGATCATGAAGCCCGAGTTCACGCCGCCGTCCTTCACGAGGAACGGGGGCAGGCCCGACAGCGTCGCGTCGATCAGCAGCGCGATGCGGCGTTCGGCCAGCGCACCGATTTCGGCTGCAGCGAGCGCGAGGTTGTCGGCCGCGAATGCGACGGGTTCAGCGTGGAAGTTGCCGCCCGACAGCACTTCGCCGGTGTCCGGGAAGATCAGCGGGTTGTCCGACACGGCGTTCGCTTCGATCAGCAGCACGTCGGCCGCGTGGCGCATCTGGTCCAGACACGCGCCCATCACCTGCGGCTGGCAGCGCAGGCTGTACGGATCCTGCACCTTGTCGCAGTCGCGGTGCGACTGGTTGATCGGCGAGCCGTCGAGCAGGTCGCGGTACGCCGCGGCCGCGTCGATCTGGCCGCGATGGCCGCGCAGCTCGTGAATGCGTGCGTCGAACGGCTTCACCGAGCCGGCCGCCGCGTCGACCGACAGCGCACCGGCGACGAGCGCGGTGCGGTACAGGTCTTCGATCGAGAACATGTTGTCGAGCGCCAGCGCCGTCGAGGCCTGCGTGCCGTTCAGCAGCGCGAGGCCTTCCTTCGCCTGCAGCGTCAGCGGCGCGAGGCCCGCGACGCGCAGACCGTCCAGCGCGCTCGCGCGCTCGCCGCGGATGAACACTTCACCGACGCCGAGCAGTACGGCCGACATGTGCGCGAGCGGCGCGAGGTCGCCCGATGCGCCGACCGAGCCCTTCACCGGGATCAGCGGCAGCACGTCGGCGTTGAACAGCGTGATCAGCGCGTCCATCACCTCGCGGCGGATGCCCGAGTGGCCGCGCCCGAGGCTCGACAGCTTCAGCGCCATCAGCAGACGCACCGACGAGCGCGCCATCGGCTCGCCCACGCCGACCGCATGCGACAGCACCAGGTTCTTCTGCAGCAGTTCGAGCTGGTCGTGCGGGATGTGCGTGCTGGCCAGGCGGCCGAAGCCCGTGTTGATGCCGTATGCCGGCTCGCCCTTCGCCGCGATGTCGGCGACGGCCTTCGCGCCGGCGTCGATCTTCGCGAAGCTCGCCGGGTCGAGCGTGAGCTGCACGGATTCGCGAGCGATCTTGCGCAGTTGCGGAAGGGTCAGGTGGCCGGGGGTCAACGTAATCATGTGAGCAATCCTGTCTAGACAAGTTCGGGATGGATTGCAGTGTAGCCATCGGAACTTGTCTAGACAACCCCGTTTTTAATGATTTCGACTTGGGAGTTTCCCTGATGTCGGGTGCGGCCCGCCGGAGTAGCCGGACAGGCTCCGCAATTAACATATGTTGCAACTATTTTGTTTTTGGCAACATACGAATCCACACCTTCCCGCCATCCGCCTTCGGAGACCTGCCATGACCATCCCGCCCCGGTTGACCGCCCTTTTCAGCCGCAGCCTGCTCGTCGCCGCCTGCGCGCTCGCGTGCGGCGCGTCGCTCGCCGCGGAGCCGCTGTCCGGCACGCTCGAGAAGATCCGGCAGGCCGGCCTGATCTCGATCGGCCACCGCGAAACGTCGGTGCCGTTCTCCTACGTCGACGCGAGCGGCAAGGTGATCGGCTTCTCGCAGGACCTGTGCGATCGCGTGATCGCCGCCGTGAAGGCGCGCACCGGCAAGCCCGATCTGCAGGTGCGCTTCATCCCGGTGACGTCGCAGAACCGTATCCCGCTCGTGCAGAACGGCACCGTCGATCTCGAATGCGGGGTGACCACCAACCTCGCCGCGCGCCACGCGCAGGTCGCGTTCTCGACCACCTTCTTCGTCGCGACGACGCGCCTGCTCACGCGCACGAGCTCGGGCATCCGCGACTTCCCCGATCTCGCCGGCAAGACGGTCGTGACGAACCAGGGCACGACGTCCGAACGCCTGCTGCGCAAGATGAACGAGGAAAAGAAGATGAACATGCAGATCATCAGCGCGAAGGACTACGGCGAAGGACGCCTCACGCTCGAATCGGGCCGCGCGGCCGCCTACATGATGGACGATGTGCTGCTCGCCGGCGTGCGCCAGCTCGCGGCGAAACCGGCCGACTGGGCGATCGTCGGCACGCCGCAGTCGTCGGAAGCGTACGGGTTCATGCTGCGCAAGGACGATCCGCAGTTCAAGGCGCTCGTCGACGGCGTGCTCGTGCAGTTGATGAAGAGCGGCGAGATCAATGCGCTGTACGACAAGTGGTTCATGAAGCCGGTGCCGCCGAAGGGGCTCGCGTTCGACTTCA
>NZ_VWWG01000113.1:0-21414 GCF_011753085.1 Burkholderia sp. Tr-862 | reverse complement strand
AGAGGAAGTGATCAAGAAGGTGATGCTCGGCAACACGGTCGACGGCGTGTTCACGACGGTGCAGGACGTCGCGCAGACGGTGCTGTTCCTGTCGGCGTTCCCGAGCGCCGCGCTCACGGGGCAGTCGTTCATCGTCAGCCACGGCTGGTTCATGCAGTAATGTCTTCGCCTCCCTGACGGGAGGCGATTCCCGCACCACCGCCCATTCTCAAGACTCACGATGGCATGACGTCGATCAACGTCACGCCATCCGTCTCCGCCATCAACGGCGGCATTTCTCGGAGCAACTGATGAAACCGCACGCGCGTACAGAAAAGCAGGCCGTCGATGCGGCGGACCTGCATCACGAGGCCGGCGCACCGGCCGCTGCGCGGTCGCTGCCATACGAAACGATCGCGCTCGTCCTGCAGGGCGGCGGCGCGCTCGGCGCGTATCAGGCCGGCGTGTTCGAAGGGCTGCATGAAGCGAACGTTCCGCTCGACTGGATCGCAGGCATCTCGATCGGCGCGCTCAACACCGCGCTGATCGCCGGCAACGCGCCCGAACATCGCGTCGAGCGGCTGCGCGAATTCTGGGAAACGATCTGCCAGCCGGCGTTCTTTCCCGCGATGCCGGCCGCGTTCGAATTCGCGCTGTTCAACAGCATCGACCAGATCCGCACGTTCTTCACCGCGTCGCAGGCCGCGAGCGCGATGATGCAGGGCCAGCAGGGCTTCTTCGTACCGCGTTTCCCGCCGCCGATGCCGGGCGTGTCCGATCATCCGGAAAAGATCAGCTGGTACGACACGTCGGCGCTGCGCGCGACGCTGCTGAAGCTGTGCGATTTCGACCGGATCAACTCGGGCGAGACGCGCGTGTCGGTCGGCGCGGTCAACGTCGGCACCGGCAACTTCGTGTACTTCGACAACTCGCGCATTCGCCTCACGCCCGAGCACTTCATGGCATCCGGCGCGCTGCCGCCCGCGTTCCCGCCCGTCGAGATCGACGGCGAGTACTACTGGGACGGCGGCGTCGTGTCGAACACGCCGCTGATGGAAGTGCTGCGCGCGCGCCCGCGCCGCGACACGCTCGCGTTCCAGGTCGATCTGTGGAGCGCTCGCGGGCCGCTGCCGCGCACGATGGCCGATGTCGCGGAACGCACGAAGGACGTGCAGTATTCGAGCCGCACGCGTTTCGTCACCGACACGCTGCAGCGCGAACAGCGCTACCGCAACGTGCTGCGCCACGTGCTCGAGCAGGTGCCGGAAGAGCAGCGCAAGAACGATCCTTGGTGCGTCGAGGCTGATGCGATGTCGAGCGGGAAGAAGTACAACATCCAGCACCTGATCTATCAGCAGAAGGCGTACGAGCACCACTACAAGGACTATCAGTTCGGTCTGTCGACGATGCGCGACCACTGGTCCGCGGGTCTCGACGACATCCGCAAGACGCTCGCGGTCAAGGACGGCCTCGCGCTGCCCGTCAACGATGCGGGCTTCGTCACGCACGACATTCACCGCCGCCGGTAATGCCGTGTGCGGCGGACCGGCGCGCTGCCTGCGCCGGTCCGTCCTCTTTTCCGATTCAACATGCCGATTTTCATTGCGCTGTTCGCGCTCATCGCCATTGGATGGGGCGCGGTTCACCTGTTTCACGTCATCGCCGCGCAGTTCGGCCAGCCGGTCGCGATCGCGGCCGCCGTGCTCGCCGGCGCCATCCTGATCGCGCTGATCGCGTGGTGGATCAAACGCCGCCGCGACATCGCGCCGAACACGAAAGAGCAAGGCTGGACCCACATCGTGCATCGCGCATGGGGCGAGGTGCGCGTGTCCGCGTCGCAGGGGCTGCTGTGGCTGTCGCAAGACGGCGCGGACGGCCGCTATACGCTGTCGCAGCTCGATGGCTGCGAGGCCGCGCCGATCGACGGCCGCTGGCATCTGGTCGTGCGCGTGCGCGACGCGGTGCGCGGCGAATGGCAGCTGCCGATGATGGACAAGCGCGATGCACGGCGCTGGGCGCGCGTGCTGATGCTCGCGAGGGACAACCGGCTGTAACGGGCCCGAGCCGCGTGCCGGCGCCGGCACAAGCCGGCCCGCATGTGGCCGCACCGTGCGACAGGCTGAAGCGTTCGGCCTCGCGCATGCCGCGTCCGGTCGAGTCGCCACCGCGGCGTGCGTCCTGAACGGCGGCGCGATTCGCTATCGCGCGCCGAGCGCCCACAACGCGTCGAGCACGTGCTGTGTCGAGCGCTCGACCGGGCCGACCCGATGCGCGATCCCCAGTTCACGCCACAACGCCGGCCGCAGCGGCCGCATCACGATGCGTGCGTCGGGCGGCGGGGCGCCCGCCTCGTGCGGCAGCAGCGTCGCGCCGTAACCCGCGGCGACCAGACTCTTGATCGCATCGTTGTAGTTGAGTTCGATGCGCGGCTCGGGCCGATGGCCGCCGAGCGCGAACCATTCCGTCGTGAGCCGCGACAGGCGCGTGGTCGCATCGTTGAGAATCAGCGGACGCGTGGCCAGATAGGCCGGCGTCACACGCGCCGGAAGCCGCCAGTCCGCGGGCAGGAAGGCCAGCACCGGATCGCGCCGCCACGCGCGGATCGACAGCCCCGCGACCGCCGGCTGCGGCAGCGCGACCAGCCCGACGTCGAGCGTGCCCTGCGCGATGCGCGCCAGCGTGTCTTGCGACGTGAGCACCGCGATCTGGACGTCGATATCCGGATGCCGCTCGCGCAACCGGGCCACCGCCTGCGGCAACAGATGAGCGATCGCCCCGGTCGATGCGCCGAGCCGCACACGCCCGGTGAGCCCCTGCACTTGTCGCTCCACGTCGACGAGGGTCGACTCGACCTCGGCCAGTAGACGCCGCGCCCGCTCCACCAGCACGGCACCGATGGTCGACGGCTGCACGTTTCCGCGCGTGCGCGACAGCAACGGCGCGCCGATGCGGCTTTCGAGTTCGGCGACATGAAGACTGACCGTCGGCGGCGCCAGATGAAGCAGCTGCGCGGCGGCCACGAACGATCCCTGGTCGGCAATCGCGACCAGCGTACGCAGTCGGTCCAGACTGATCTCGCGCATGCGTCACCTCTCGTTCAGGAAAACTGAATCCGGCAATCAGGAAATTCAACTTTTCCTATTCTAGGCGTTCGGTGGACGATACGGCTTTCCCGATGCCCGAAACGAGGAACGCGACCATCATGAGCCTCCCCATTGTCTACATCGACGGCGACCAAGGTACGACCGGATTGCAGATCCACGAGCGCCTGCGGGATCGCACCGACCTGCGGCTCGTCACGCTGCCGGATGCCGAACGCAAGGACCCCGCACGACGCGCCGAAGCCATCAACGCATCCGATATCGCGATTCTGTGCCTGCCCGACGCCGCGGCGCGCGAAGCGGTCGGCTTCATCCGGAATCCGGCGGTACGCGTGATCGACGCAAGTTCGGCGCATCGCACCGCCCCGGATTGGGTCTACGGTTTTCCCGAGATGGTCGACGGACACGCGCAGACAATCGCGCACGCGCGGCGCGTCACCAATCCGGGCTGCTATCCGACCGGCGCGATCGGCCTGCTTCGGCCGCTGCAACAGGCGGGCCTGCTGCCGCGCGATTACCCGGTGAGCATCCATGTGGTGTCCGGTTACTCGGGCGGCGGGCGTGCCGCCGTCGACGCGTTCGAATCGAACGACGCCGCACGCGCGCAACCGCTTCAGGTCTATGGCCTCGCGCTCGCGCACAAGCATGTGCCCGAGATCCAGCTGCATGCCGGGCTCGCACACCGTCCGCTGTTCGTGCCGGCTTACGGCGCCTATCGGCAGGGCATCGTGCTGACCGTGCCGATCGAGCTGCGCCTCCTCCCGGCCGGCGTGACCGGTGAGGCGCTGCACGCGTGTCTCGCGCACCATTACGCCGGCGCGCGCCACGTCGAGGTCACGCCGCTCGCGGATACGCGCGCGATCACGCATCTCGATCCGCAAGCGCTGAACGGGTCGAACGACCTGCGGCTCAGCGTGTTCTTCAATGCCGATCACGGTCAGGTGCTGCTGGCCGCCGTGTTCGACAATCTCGGCAAAGGGGCCTCCGGCGCGGCCGTGCAGAATCTCGACCTGATGCTCGGTGCGACAAGCGCGGCGAAAGCGGCATAAGCGGCATCAGCCGCGCGCGGGGCACCATCGTCGGTCGGCCCGGCGCATCGCGGTCGCCGATGCGTCGGTGCCTGCTGAACGCAGCGGCTCGCGACGCGGCTGCATGCCGTAAACGGGCGCCTGCCGATGCGCCGCACATGCCCCCGTAAAAGCTCACCTTTGGCCGATTTCAGCCCGCATCCTCGCTCGCCGTGGCATTCAACCCGGCGAGCGCCTCCACCAGAAAATCGACGCACACGCGCACCTTCGCCGACGCCGCGACGCGTTCCGGATACACGGCCCAGATGTTCGCCGGCTGAATCGCGTCCGGCAGCACGCGACAGAGCTCGCCGCGCTCGATCAGCGGCGCCGCTTCCCAGATCGAACGCAGCACGATCCCGCGTCCGGCCAGCGCCCATTGCACGGCCACCTCGCCGTGGTTCGTCGACAGCGCGCCGCCGACCTTCACCGTTGCCGTTTCCCCGCGCACGTTCAACCGCCAGACGCCGAACGGATGGTCGCGCTCCTTGATTGCGAGACAGTCGTGAGACGCGAGATCCGCGAGCGTGCGCGGCGTGCCGCGCCGTGCGAGATAGTCGGGCGACGCGCACAGCACGCGATGGTTGGTGGCGAGGCGGCGCGCGATCAGGTGGTCGGCGATCTCGTCGCCGATACGCACGTCGAGGTCGTAGCCTTCGCCCGCGACGTCGACGAGCCGGTCGAACAGATCGAGCCGCACGTTGAGCTGCGGATAGCGCGCGGAGAAGTCGAGCAGCGCCGGCGCGACGACATGGCGGCCGAAGCCGAAGCTGCTCGAAATGCGCAGCGTGCCGCGCGGCACCGTGCGCGTGGTCGACACGTCCTCGACGAGATGATCGACGTCGTCGAGAATCTTCTCGGCACGCGCGAACACGCGCTCGCCGGCTTCCGTGACCGTCACGCGGCGCGTCGAGCGATGCAGCAGGCGCGTGCCGAGCTGCGCCTCGAGCAGCGCGATGCGCTTGCTCACGTACGCGGGCGACACCGCGAGCTGCTCGGCGGCCGCGCTGAAGCTCGTCAGGCGGACGACCAGGCTGAACACGCGCAGGTCGTCGAGATTCGGCGATTTGTTCACGATTCGTGTAAAGTCGATTAACCTTTCACGTGATTTTAATCTGATTGGAAATAAATAAAATGGGCGTCATGTTCCGCCGCGCACGCTGCCGGCGGCCCGACCAGCCAAGGAGGCTTGCATGAGCGACAAGACATACAGGATTGCCGTCATCCCCGGTGACGGCATCGGCCGTGAAGTGATGCCCGAGGGCCTGCGCGCGCTCGACGCCGTAACCGCGCGCTTCGGCATCCGCTTCCAGTTCGAGCAGATCGACTGGGCGAGCTGCGATTACTACGCGCAGCACGGCAAGATGATGCCGGACGACTGGAAGGCGCAGCTGTCGGGCATGGACGCGATCCTGTTCGGCGCGGTCGGCTGGCCCGCGACGGTGCCCGACCACATTTCGCTGTGGGGTTCGCTGCTGAAGTTCCGCCGCGAGTTCGACCAGTACATCAACCTGCGGCCCGCGCGCCTGTTCGACGGCGTGCCGTCGCCGCTGGCCGGCCGCAAGGCGGGCGACATCGACTTCATGATCGTGCGCGAGAACACCGAGGGCGAATATTCGTCCGTCGGCGGCACGATGTTCGAAGGCACCGAACGCGAAGTGGTCATGCAGCAGTCGATCTTCACGCGCCACGGCACCGAGCGCGTGCTGAAGTTCGCGTTCGAGCTCGCCCAGCGCCGCGCGAAGCGGCTGACCGTCGCGACGAAGAGCAACGGCATCGCGATCAGCATGCCGTGGTGGGACGCGCGCGCGGCCGAAATGGGCGAGCGTTATCCCGAGATCGCCGTGGACAAGCAGCACATCGACATCCTGTGCGCGCGCTTCGTGCTGCAGCCCGACCGCTTCGACGTCGTCGTCGCGTCGAACCTGTTCGGCGACATCCTTTCCGACCTCGGGCCGGCCTGTACGGGCACGATCGGCATCGCGCCGTCGGCGAACCTCAACCCCGATCGCACGTTTCCGTCACTGTTCGAGCCGGTGCACGGCTCCGCGCCGGACATCACGGGCCAGTACATCGCGAACCCGATTGCAATGATCTGGTCGGCGGCGCTGATGCTCGACTTCCTCGGCAACGGCGCCGGGCGCGAGCGCGAAGCGCACGACGCGATCGTCGCGGCGATCGAGGACGTGCTGCGCGCCGGGCCGCGCACGCGCGATCTGGGCGGCCAGGCAGGAACGCAGGAAGTCGGTGAGGCGATCGCGGCGCGCATCGCCGGCTGACGGAACGATGTGAAGGGTGCGCCAGGTGGTCGATGGATGTCGTGTTCGAGGGTGAGCAACACGACTGACTGCCGCGCACCTTTGTCTATTTCAATGCGCGCGTTTGCATGCGTGCGTTTCGATGTCGATGTCGATGTCGAACGGTGAGTTGCATCACGCATCGATGCACACCGATTGAATCTCACCGTGCGTTTGGCGAAGGTGCCTCCAATGCCGTGTTCGAATTACGTGCGCTTCGCGTGCGAGCGGCAACCGATCACGCACGTCGATGCGCGCGGTACTTCCGTGAGCGCATTCGCGCCGTTCCCTCGACGATTGATCGGTGAGATGCCGAGCGAGAAAAATCACACCGTCCCGCACAGAATGCCCCATCTCCCGTAAACACTCACCTCAACACGCAGCTCCCGTATTTCCTCACCATTGAGCACAGATGACGCGCTCGATACACGATCGAGCGCGTCCACGCGTCGTCATCGTGCTGCGTCACAGCCCGAGATCGGACAGGCTCGGATGATCGTCCGGACGGCGGCCGAGCGGCCAGTGGTACAGGCGATCCGCTTCGCGAATCGGCAGGTCGTTGATGCTCGCGTGGCGATGCGCCATCAATCCGTTTTCGTCGAACTCCCAGTTCTCGTTCCCGTATGAGCGGAACCAGTTGCCCGCGTCGTCATGCCATTCGTATGCGAAACGCACCGCGATGCGATTGCCGCCGAACGCCCACAGCTCCTTGATCAATCGATAGTCGAGCTCGCGCCTCCATTTCCGCTGCAGCAGGCCGACGATCTCGTCGCGGCCCGTCACGAACTCCGCGCGATTGCGCCACTGGCTCTGCGGCGTGTAGGCAAGCGAGACGCGCTGCGGGTCGCGCGTGTTCCACGCATCTTCGGCGGCGCGCACTTTCTGGCGCGCCGTGTCGAGCGTGAACGGCGGAACGGGGGACGAACTTCCGGGGAAGCGGACATGGAATGCTCCTGTTCAAGATTCTGGCTGCGCACGAGCGCAACCGGTTGGGACGCACTACTTCGATGCTCGAGACACCGTATCGAGCAAGAGTTCTGCCGTTGCGCGCGCATCGCGCGCGGCGGTCACATCGCCGCTGACGAGCGCCACGCCGATCGCGCCGTCGATCAGCACCAGCCATTGACGCGCGAGGCGGGCCAGCCCGCGACGCTCGATTCCGGTGTCGTCGGCATACGCGTCGAGCCGCTCGCGCACGAACGCCAGCAGGCGCTCCTTGTGCATACGCGCGACGACGCGCACGGGATCGTCGGCGTCGGCAATCTCGCCGGATGCGTTCAGGAACGCGCAGCCGTGAAAATCGGGTTGCGCAAACCAGTCGCGCAGCACATCGAACATGCCGAGCAAGTGCGCGCGCGGCGACTTGCCGCGCGAGAGCGTTGCATCGACGAACCAGCGCATCCAGCGTTCGTCACGGCGCTCGAGCGCGGCGACGACCAGCGCCTCCTTCGATTCGAAATGCGAATAAAAGCTCTTTCGCGCGGCGCCGGATCGCTTCACGATCGCATCGACACCCGTGGCGTGGATGCCGCCCGAATAGATCAGCGCTTCGGCCGCGTCGAGCAGCCGATTGCGAACGGCCGGTTCGCCGGAGAGGTCATCATGTGTGTTCATGGGTTTACGGTAGAACGATCGTTCTCCCTCGTCAACACCCGCGCGAAATGGCCCTGTCGGCGGGAGGGCCGGACGCCGTCTGGTGCCGATGGCGGACGGCGGTGGCTCGTCGTGTCGAGTCCGCGGTTCGAATCGCGATGGTTGAACGGTGAGGGGATCAAATAGCGGGCAGCGCACCGATCGATGTCGACCGGCAGCCTGACGGGTGAGTTCGCACGTCATTGATCGCCTCACGCATCGAGGCTGAGGGGTGATCGCGCTGCGTGGTGAGGTGCTGCCGATGTGCCGCCGCGGGAACAGAGCAAAGCCGTCGCAAGCGGATGATGCGGCTAGGGCTCGCTATTCAAGTGCGGCAAGCGAAACGCAAGGGCAGGAAGAAAGACACGCGGCGGGCGACGCGACAGAAGGGACGAGGGCGCGGCCTCGATGGGTGAGGTGCATGCGCGATTGCATGTCACCGATGCGTCCAGCGGAATCGACGCGTGATCGCCCACGTTTCGCAAACGAGAAGGTGCGTGTCACCCGCTGCATTGCACGCCCAAACGCGCCATCGAAGCGCGATCGAGCCGCCATTCGGCACGCGAGCACAGCTCCCGAATAATCTCACCTTACGCGTTTGTCGAAGCTGAGCGGCCCCGCAAACGCGCGTGCCGGCACGCGCGGGGCAGCCGGCAAACGCGCCGCGCTGCCCCACCGGCACTCAGACCGTCCAGTCGAGAATCACCTTGCCGCTTTCACCGGACAGCATCGCGGCGAAGCCTTTCTCGTAATCGTCGGCTGCAAAGCGATGCGTGATGATCGGCGACAGATCGAGGCCGCTTTGCAGCATCGCGACCATCTTGTACCAGGTCTCGAACATCTCGCGACCGTAGATGCCCTTGATCTCGAGCCCCTTGAAGATCACCTGGTTCCAGTCGATCGCCGTCTGCGCGGGCGGAATGCCGAGCAGCGCAACCTTGCCGCCGTGATTCATCGCCTCGAGCATGCTCGTGAACGCGCTCGGCACGCCCGACATCTCGAGGCCGACGTCGAAGCCTTCCGTCATGCGCAGGTCGGCCATCACGTCGCGCAGCGACTCGCGCGCGACGTTGACCGCGCGCGTCGCACCCATCTTGCGCGCGAGTTCGAGCCGATAGTCGTTGATGTCGGTGATCACGACGTTGCGTGCGCCGACATGCTTCGCGATCGCGACGGCCATGACGCCGATCGGGCCCGCGCCGGTGATCAGCACGTCCTCGCCGACGAGATTGAACGACAGCGCCGTGTGCGTCGCGTTGCCGAACGGATCGAAGATCGACGCGAGATCGTCGGAAATCTCGGGCGGGATCTTGAACGCGTTGAACGCGGGAATCGCCAGATACTCGGCGAACGCGCCCTCGCGGTTCACGCCGACGCCGACGGTGTTGCGGCACAGATGCCGGCGCCCGGCACGACAGTTGCGACAGAAACCGCACGTGATGTGGCCTTCGCCGGACACGCGATCGCCGATCGCGAAGCCGCGCACTTCCTGTCCCATCTCGACGATCTCGCCGACGTATTCGTGGCCGACGTGCATCGGCACGGGAATCGTTTTCTGCGCCCAGTCGTCCCACTTCCAGATATGGATGTCGGTGCCGCAGATCGCCGTGCGGCGAATCTTGATCAGCACGTCGTTGTGTCCGACTTCGGGGCGCTTCACGCGCGTGAGCGTGAGGCCCGGGCCGCGTTCGAGCTTTGCCAGTGCTTTCATGGTCGCGCCTCCGTCAGATGATGCCGAGCGACTTGCCGACGCGCACGAACGCGGCGACCGTCTGATCGATCTGTTCGGGGGTATGCGCGGCGCTCATCTGCGTGCGGATGCGCGCGCGACCGCGTGGCACCACCGGGAACGAGAAGCCGATCACATAGACGCCTTCGGCGAGCAACTTGTCGGCCATGTTCGTCGCGAGCTGCGCGTCGCCGAGCATCACCGGGATGATCGGATGCGCGCCCGGCACAAGCGTGAAGCCCGCGGCGGTCATCTGCTCGCGGAACCGCACGCCGTTCTCGCGCACGCGTTCGCGCAACTTCGCGCCTTCGTCGCTGCCGAGCAGCTCCAGCACCTTCAGCGATGCCGCGGCGATGCTCGGCGTCAGCGTGTTCGAGAACAGGTACGGACGCGAACGCTGGCGCAGCAGCTCGATCACCTCGCGACGCGCGGCGACATAGCCGCCCGATGCGCCGCCCAGCGCCTTGCCGAGCGTGCCGGTGATGATGTCGACGCGACCGTCGACGCCGCAGTGCTCGGGCGTGCCGCGGCCATGCGCGCCGATGAAGCCGACCGCGTGCGAGTCGTCGACCATCACGAGTGCGCCATAACGATCGGCGAGGTCGCAGATGCCTTTCAGGTCGGCGATGATGCCGTCCATCGAGAACACGCCGTCGGTGGCGATCAGCTTGTGGCGCGCGCCCGCTGCGTCGGCTTCCTTCAGCTTCGCCTCGAGGTCCGACAGGTCGTTGTTCTTGTAACGGAAACGCTTCGCCTTGCAGAGGCGGATGCCGTCGATGATGCTCGCGTGGTTCAGCTCGTCGCTGATCACCGCGTCGTTCCCGTCGAGCAGCGTCTCGAACAGGCCGCCGTTCGCATCGAAGCAGCTCGAATAGAGGATGCTGTCCTCGGTGCCGAGAAACGACGCCAGCGCGCTTTCGAGCTGCTTGTGCACGGTTTGCGTGCCGCAGATGAAGCGCACCGATGCCATGCCGAAGCCGTCCTGGTCGAGGCCGGCCTGCGCCGCGGCGATCAGGCGCGGATCGTTCGCCAGGCCCAGATAGTTGTTCGCGCAGAAATTCAGCACGCCGGCACCGCCGGCAAGCCGCACGGCCGCCGCCTGGGGACTCGCGATCTCGCGCTCGGTCTTGTAAAAACCGTCCGCGCGGATCTGGTCGAGCGTCCCGCGCACCTGGGCGAGAAAGGCATCACGCATCGCAAAGCTCCTGACAGGGATTCGCATTCCGCAGCACCCCGCTCGTGGCGGAGGCGCAACGGCCTGCTACTGTTATAGTCGGTCGTTCGGTTGACCGCATTTATCCAATATTCCGAACTAGAATTCGAAATACCGAACAACTCTAAGCGAACGGAAACCAAATGGCAAGTTCCTCCGCGTCGCGGCGCACGCCTGCCGCCGCCGCACCGCAGCCGCCGGGCGTGACGCCGCCGCGGGTCGGCGAGCAAATCCAGCGCCTGCGCAACGAGCGCAAGCTGACGCTCGACGACCTGTCGCGCGCGGCCGGCGTATCGAAGTCGATGCTCTCCGAGATCGAGCGCGACAAGGCCAATCCGACGATCGCGGTAGCGTGGCGGCTCACCAACGCGCTCGGCATCACGCTCGACGAACTGTTCTCGCAACCGAAGGCGGCGGAGACGATCCGCGTGGACGGCCCGCACGACATTCCGACGCTCGCCGGTCACGACGGCCGCTATCAGTTGCGCGTATGGGGCCCGATCGACCTGGCCGGCAAGTTCGAGTGGTACGAACTGACGCTGCCGGGTGGCGGCGCGCTCGTGTCGAACGCGCATGAACCCGGCACGCGCGAGCACCTCACCGTGCTGCAGGGCGCGATGGAAATCGAAGCCGCAGCCGCGAGCCGGCGCCTGAAGTCGGGGGACACCGCACGCTACGCGGCCGACACGCCGCATGCGATCCGCAACCCCGGCAAGGCCGAGGCGCGCGCATTACTGATCGTGATTCATCGCTGAAAATGCGGATAGCTGGCCGAAAGGCCGGTTGCGGAAAATACTGTATGTTTGTACAGTATACGGACATTCCGCCATGCATGGCCGGGGGTGGCGCACCGAGGCGCCTGCTCCGGTCGACAGGAGCCTGCGATGACAGAAGAACAAGATTTGGCCGCGCTCAGCTTCAAGGCTGCCGCGCACGACCTCGAGCTGATCGTCCGCCATATAGCCGCGCGCTACATCCGTCAGCGCGTCCCGCTGTCGTGGCGCCTGCTGCACGCCATCGAAGCCGAGGCGCTCGCCGATCTCGGCTTTGCCAGCCGGCACGACGCCGGCATGCGTCAACTGTTCGAACGGCCGTCGGACATGACCTTTCCCGAAACGGACGATCCGATCGACTTCGGCCGGTCGAATGCGCTGCCCGCCGTCTTCTCGTTCGCGGTCCTCGCGTATGAAGCCGCGGCGCGGTCGCAGGAGGCCGCACCCCGCGAGCGCGTTCAACGTCCGTCCAAGGCATGGGGCGATTGACGCCAGGCCCGGATCGTCCGACACGGCGGCCGGCTCCCGCATCCTCCTGCCCGCGATGTTGCGCAAAGGGCTACCATATACGCAACTAACGGAATAAATAACATGTCCCTTCCCACGCCCTCCGACACTCCGGCACGCCCAGAAGAAAAGGATCTGTTCGACCGCGGCGCATCCGACTGGATCGTGTCGCCCGAAACCGCATTCGACGCATGGCTTGCCATGCAGGACTACCGCCGTTCGTCAGCCGACGTCTATCGCGCACAATGGGGTGCCTTTCTCACGTGGCTGCGTGCACACCAGAAAAACCTGGCGACGGTCGATACCGCATCGATCGCGAACTTCGTCGGCGAGCTTCCTATCCGGAAAACGCAGCGAATGCGCTATCTGCGGTTGATCGAGCGCGTGCTCGACCATATCCGGCGCACCGAGCTCGCGTCCACCAACCCCGCGCGCTTCATTGCTCAGGATGGCGAAGCGAACTGGCGCCAGGCACGCGACAACGAGCCGACCGGCTTCCTGACACCGGCCGAACGCGCGAAGTTGCTGGCCTACCTGTTTTCGCCGATCGGCGTATCGGGCTCCGCCTACTGGAAGGAGCGGCGCGACCGCGCGCTCGTCGCTGCGTTTCTCGGTGCCGGCGTGAAGACCGGCGAAGCACGTGCGCTTACCATTAGTTGCATCAATACGAGCGGAACGTCGCTGCAGATCCCGTCGCCGCATCCGGATTTCGCGCGCGAAACCCATCTGGCGTCGTTCGCGATCGCGTTGCTCGAAGCGTGGCTCGTGGAGCGCAAGCGTCAGGAGATTCCCGGCGAGCTCGTGTTTCCGGCGTCGCACGCCGGGCGGCCGATGCACAAGGCGACAATGCTGCGCGCGATCGATGCGATCGTCGAATCGGCGGGGCTCACGTCGTCGCGCACTGCGCGCGCGAGCCCGCAAACGCTACGCAATACGTATGCGGCCGAACTGTTCGAACACGACGTGCCGCCCGAGCGGGTCGGCAAATGGCTCGGCTTCATGCGGCCGATCTCGTCGAACCGCCTGCATCGCGCGTGGAAAAACTGGCGCGATGATCTCGCGAATGGTGACGCGTCCGACCACGACGAAACTCACTGATGCCGAGCCGGCTGCTCACGCGACATGATCCGTGAGCAGCCTTGTGCGGCGTAGCCTCACCGTTTCACAGCTCCCGAAAAACCTCACCTCACGCGTCCCGGATTGCCTCACCTCTGCGATCGCTGTGCCGGCTGATGCGTCAGTCGCGTGCAAAACGCGCGATCGCTTCGAACCGGGAAGGCCACGGCCCCGACGCATGTTCGCATTCGGGGCACGATACTTCGAACCCGTCGTCGCCTTGCGACAGTTCCGGTTCACCGTCGCAATGCGGGCACTGGCTCGGCACCGGAACTTCGTGGTCCAGCGACGTACCGATCGCGGCATACGCGTCCGCATCCAGTTGACCCGCATCGGCCAGGCGCCGGATCAGCGCGGCAATTTCCGGATTCATCCCTCGGCTCGCGCGCAGCATATTCGCGTCGCGCGTCGCGCGTTCCAGTTCATCGCCCTGGCTGCGCAACTGCTCCTCGAGCCGGTCCGCACGGGCCTTGGCCGAACTCAATTGCTGAAGGAAATCGAATTCCTTGCGCTGCACGTCGCGCAAACCACTCTGGTAGGTCGACGCCATGCTGCGCAGCGAGTCCAGCTCGACCAGCATCGGTTTGACGCGACGCTCGGCTTCGGCCACCGCATCCTTGATCTGCTGCGCATAGTGTTCCGTGCGCTGCTGCAATTCTGCTTGCAGCGTATCGATGCGGTCGCGCAGCGCGGCGTTCTGCGTCTGTTCGGCGTCAACGCGGGCGGCCATCGCGGCCAGTTCCTTTTCGAGTCGGGCGATCGTGGTGAGCAGCGTCGCTTCGTTTGCCGAACCGTGCGTCGATTGCGAGGCTAGCTGCACTTCGAGCTCGGTCACGCGCGCCTGCAGCTGGTCGTTGCGGGTTTCACTGCGCGTCAGCGCGCCTTCGAGTGTTTCCTGGCGAACAGCCGCGTCGCGCAGCCGCTGTTCCGCATCGCTCACGCCGGCGCGAATCTGTTCGCGGTCGACGTCGAGGCTTTCCCTCGCCGCCTTCAATGCTTCTTCATATAGAGCGCCGAGCAACGCGCCGGCCTTTTCCTCGACCGCTTTCGGAATCGCCGCGCCGTCGAGCCGGACTTTCGACGCGGCACGGATCCGTTCCCAGAAATGGTCGATGTCCTTCGGAATGTCGCTGGCACTGCCGGTCTGGGTCAGATCGCGGACGTTGGCGGCCGACGGCCGGATGCCGAGATCGAAGAACAGGCGCTTGCACGCATGCAACGACAACTCCTGGCGGCGTGCGCCGCTCGCGCGGAGCGATTCCAGTTCTTCCCGAATGGCTTCACGCATTTCATCCAGCGTCATGACGAGGCTCACAGACATTGAGATGTTGCGATCATAACGAAATACGTATTTTTTGATACTTGTTTTGGTCGACCGTGGCGAATTTACGTCGTTGTGCACAGAAATCAGCGCTGTGAGCCGATTCGGACGAAGGAGCACGCTGATTCCGTGAAACAAAGCGAAGAAAGCGAGCCAAGTCCTTGTAGCAAAAGCGTTTTGGAGCAGACCCCGAAAAAGTGCATTTGTTTCACATGCCGAGCGTCATCGTAGCCAGTCGGTGTTCAGGGTTTGGGGTCTCTGCGGAAAACTCGGCGGCCGATGTCTTGAGAGTATTAGAAGTAAACACCCTTGAACCCTTAGTTAAAAACGTTAACGCCACGGCATAGCCTTATGTACCAAGGCTTTCCGGCCGACAAGGTGAAGTTTTACGGGAACCAAGGTGATGTTCTGCGGGAGCTGAAGTGATGGGGTTCGGGGAGCTGCGTGAGCCGATGCAGGAAAGGTCGTGAGCGGATTCGGGATCACAGTGAAACACGAGATTTCCCAAAGGTGAGGTTTTTCGGGGCCACACAGCCGCGGAACCCGCGCTGTGCCTGAACGCACAGTTTTCTGCCTGTGCAGACACAGGTGAGAATTTGCAGGACGTTCTTCGCGCCCTCATTCTGCCCATCTTTTGGGCAGTTTTCGTGAAAGGTGAGGTTTCACGGGACGCCACAGGGATTTGCTGTGAGGGTTTCCGGGAAACGATCGTCATTTTGCACCGCAAAGGTGCCCTGTGGGGCCTGTGAAGCCCCAAAGGTGAGGCTTTTCGGGAGCGAAACCCGGGTTTTCCTGGGCGGAACCCGTTGAGGTGAGCTTTTTCGGGGCATCAATCACAGGCTGTCATGCGCCATATGGGTGAGTATTTTCGGGAGCGTTATTTGCTTAAAAAGTGGTCAAAGGTGAGGCTTTTCGGGGGGCATCACAGGGCGAATTCGCTGAAAAGCCCGCCGGGACTGGCAGAAATCTGATTTTTGCTGTGCCACTTTTTGGCACAGGTGAGAATTTTCAGGAGTCGACACGCGGCTGTCGCATTCGCCCGGATGCCGGAAAGGTGAGGTTTTTCGGGGGGTGATCGTGGGTACAGCGGAACGCCTGCCGCACATAAGTATCGGATGCCATTGAGATTTTTGATACCGCGGCGGTTACGGTGAGGTTTTTCGGGAGCCGCTTTCGCATCCGCTGGAGCGCCGCTTTTTTCAATAAGGTGAGGCTTTTCGGGAGGTCCTCGCGGCTGATCCCGCGTGTGTCGGGGATTCCTTGGCATCCCGGTCACAGAATTCCGAGCCTGTGAGGTGAGAATTTTCGGGACCGACCGGTTTCTGGGCGCTGTACAATGCGCGCCCGGGCCTGTGAAACGGCTTCGAGCGGCGTCACGGAGCGCCTTTTGGCGCGGATTTCCGGATCCCGGAGCGAATTGCGGTCTCCCGGTCAGCCAAGCCTGTACATGCATACAGGCCGGTGCGGGCCCATTCGCCCGTTGTCGTGACACCCAGTAGCGACCCTGTGACAATGACCCGGAAGTGCAGTCGTAAAATTACGACAAATCGAAAGGTGAGCCGATACGGGAGCAAGTTTCGCACGTGTCGAGCACAGGCAAAAATCTGTGAATCCGCGCATCCCGCGACACGGCTGGACGAGTCCGAAACGCTGTAAAATCCGGACCGGTGAGGGTTTTCGGGAGAGGGTTGGGGTGAGTGCCGGTTTGTGCGCGCACTTCACCGGCTATGGTGAGCATGTCGTTCTGGACGCACATCACCACAGGCGCTATCCTTCCGTGAAACTTCTCCCTCCGACCCGACGCATGGCCACGAAGCGCGCCAAGAAAACCGATGTGGATGTGGTGAGTGCCAGTTCAGCCGAATTGCGTAAGGCCGTCGAGGCGATCGCGATTCAGCCGAAAAGCGGCAAGATCACCCTCCTGACCCGCAAGCTGTTCAACGTCCTGCTCGCCGTCGCGCAGCAGGCCGACGACTCGGGCGACACCTACCGCGCGCTGCTGTCGGATATCGTCGCCAACTCCGCCTTCGATTCGAACGACACCGCACTGGTGAAGGAACACCTGCGCCGCATGGTGTCGGTCCAGGTCGAATGGAGCACGGGGACGTCGAGCCAGAAGCCGGGCCGCAAGTGGGGGATCTCGACGCTGATCGCCGATGCCGAAATTCTCGAGGATCCGGCCACCCGCCGCGTGTGGGTCGAATTCTCGTTCGCACCGAAGATCAAGAAGAAGCTGCTCGACCCGGTCCAGTACGCGCGTCTGAGCCTGCAGTTCCAGAGCCAGCTGCGCAGCAGCGCCGGTCTCGCGCTCTACGAGATCTGCGTGCGCTACCTGACGAACCCGAGCCACCTGACGATGCGCGAGCCGTGGGAATGGTGGCGGCCGATCCTGTCGGGTACCCCCGATACGGAGGCCGGCGACGAGGCGAAGCGCGAGTACAAGTACTTCAAGCGCGACTATCTGCGTCCGGCGATCGCCGAGGTCAATGCGGTCACCAACATCTTCGTCGAGCTGATCGAGCATCGTGAAGGGCGGCGGGTCGCGGAGATCCAGTTCCGCGTGACCGAGCGCAAGCAGCCGATGCTCGCGCTCGACGAGCATCCGAACGTGTTCGACAGCACGCTGGTCGACCGGATGGTGAAGCTCGGGATTCCGCTCAAGGAAGCGCAGACGCTCTACGCGGACAGCGAGGAAAACCGGATTCGCGCCGCGCTGCAGATGACCGAACAGCGGATGCGCAGCACGACGCTGCCGCCGGTGCGCAGTGCGCCCGCGTTGTTCAAGGATGCGCTGAAGAAGGGTTATGCGCCGCCCGTCGAGTCCGTCGACACGCTGCCTTCCGGCATGCCCGCCGCGAAGGCCGTCGCGGCGCAGCCGGATGATCTGAAGGCGCGCCTGTTGAGCGAATTCTCGGCGTTCCGCCGCAAGGAAGCGAAGGTGCTGTACGAGGAGCAGGGCGACGCGGAGCGCGAAGTGGCGCGCGAGTCGTTCGAGTCGGAAGTGTTGCCGACGATGGGCTCGCACCTGCGTGACGACTGGCGCAAGCGCGGTCTTGATTCGAAGCTGGCCGAGACGGCGTTTTTCGACTGGCTGGCCCAGAAGACCTGGGGCGAGCCGACCGACGGCGACCTGCTGTCGTTCACCCTGAATCAATCGCGGGCCGCCTGAGGCCCGTTCAGGCCCCTCTGACGGGCCGCCGCCGGCCGCCCGCCCAACCGGCGGGCCCGGCGCATCGCCAGGCCCCGCCAGCCGTTTCCCTCACTCCGACAACAGCATCCGCTCGAGCTGCTCGAGGATCGCGTCGCGCTTGTCCTTCGGGAGGCCGCGCAGGCGCAGTTCGATGCGGTCTTCGCCATACGACTTCAGGTCGCCGACCGACTTGCCGCCGAGCTTGATCTCGAGACGCTGCGCATAGCGCTGGCGGCCCGCCGGCTTCGGCGTCTCCTGCGCCGCGACGCGGCCCTTGACGATGTCCGATACCTGGCGCGTGCTGAGATCGTCGGACACGATCTTGTTGATCAGCCGCAGCGTCGCCTCGGTGCCGCGCGCATTGTGATAGCGGCCGACCTGATACGCCATGTTCGAACCGAAGCGATCGGTGCGCGCGACCATCTCCTGCATCACGGTTTCCGGCAGCTTGCCGATCGACAGCGCAACCGCGACGGTCGACTCGTCGAGACCGAGATGTTCGGACAGTTCCTTCTGACTCTGGAAGTGCTTGTCGTCGAGGAAGCGGCGCCACACGACGGCGTTGTCGAACACCGTCTGCGAATCGCGTTGCACGTTCAGGTCGTAGCCGAGCTTGTAGCTCTGGATCCCGATCGGCACATCGATCACGATCGCCTTCACCGACTCTTTGTTCGCTTCCTTCAGCGCGCGGACGCGACGGCCGCCGTCGCTGACGAAATACGTACCCGGATTGTCGTAGTCCGGAATCACGTGGATCGCCTGCTGCTGCCCCTGCTTCGCGAGATTGACCGCGAGCTCGGCAATCGACGACTTCAGATAGAAGTGCCGCGGGTTGAACGGGCTATGCTTGATTGCCTTCAGCGGCAGTTCGATCACCTGGCCGGGCGCATAGCGATTCTCGAGGCGCCACGCGCGATATTGCGGCGATTCGTCGACAGACGGATCGAGCAGGACTTCCATAGCCGGCGGCGGCGTGATGTCCTTCTTGGCGGACTTCGTCGGGGCCGGCGTGGCCGTCTCGGACTTGACGATGCCGTCGATGGCATTGAGCCGATCAAGCGCCGTGCGCTTCTCGCTCGTCGTGATATCCGGGCGCGCTTGGAATCCTTTTGCAAATTGGGAGGGTTTCATGTGACTCCTTTATGCGCATAAAGTCAGGGCAGCATGGCGACGATTTCGTCGGCACATGCGCGGATTTCCGCGGCGGCCAGCTTGGCGCCGCGGTCGTTCATCTGCAGCACGGTCTGACCGAGCGCCATCGCTTGCTTGTACGCTTCCCGGGTCGGGATTTGCGTCTTCAACAACGGGAAGCCGAGTTCCTCGAGCGCGCGCTTGAGTTCGCGGGTCAGCATGCGCTTCTCTTCCGTCTTGTTCAGCAGGAAGACCGCACGGAGGTCTTCGTTCATCACCTGCGCCTGCTGGATCAGCTTGACCAGCCCGACGCTCGACCAGTAGTCGGCCGGCGACGACGAAGTCGGAATCACGGCGATCGATGCGGCCAGCAGCACGACGCCGGAGACCTTCTCGGTGATCGACGGCGGGCAATCGACGACGATGATGTCGTAGTCGTTGATGAACTTCTTGATCTCGCGATGGATTTGGCCGCCGGCTTCGGCGAGGTTGACGACCGGGAAAGGGATGCCGGCGTCGCTGTCACCCGATGCGCTCGACCAGTGAATCAGTGTGTTTTGACCGTCGGCGTCGATGACGAGGACGCGCTTCCCTTTCTCATGGAATGCCGCGCCGAGATGCATGGCAATCGTGCTTTTGCCGACGCCACCTTTTTGTTGAGTGACTGCAATGATTTCCGCGGCCAATTTTCACTCCTGTTTTTGGTCGTTGGAATTCTACAGGACGATATTTATATTTCAATGAAATTGTCGTTCACCAACTACGCATTGGCCATTCGGGCTATCGGTTTATGCGCATAAACGAAGGGGGGACGCCGGATGGCGGCAGTGGCTAGAGGCGAGATTTCCGGGAGTCGATGATGAGTGGAGCGAGCTTCGCGCAGGCTGATGTTTCGGGTTCGCGTTCAAGATGCCGATCGTTGAAACGTATCAGGACCTGCCCTTCCGCTTGTTGAGGGAGGACGTTGCCGAGATGGCGGTGGAGTTTGTGCGCATAAACTTCCGCGGTACCGGAGAGCATCTACGAGTCGGTGTCCTCGTTCGAGCGCGAGCCTGAACGATGAACTCTGCGCTGCTCGGGGCGACGGAATACGCGTCGTGTGTAGCGACACAGCGTTGACTGCCTCCCCCTGCCTTTATGCGCATAACCCATCGCAAGGATCTGCGGCCTTTAGCGGTCGCACGTCGGCACGCGTGGCATAAAAGTCGACCCCACGACGATGACCCGAACGCCATCGCGTATCGCCTCGCTGATCACTCGACGCATCGATGTGCATGAGCCGGCTGCGGATATCAGTGGACCGCCCCGCCCCGGGAAGCGACAGCTTTATGCGCATAAACCCAGCGACAGATAAACCGGACGGCGGTCCTCCGGGTCGTAGCGTGCAGCACGCCATAGCGATGCGCCGTGCCATTCCCCCGCGCTATTGGCCAGCGAAGACGGCTCAGGTATCGCCCCGCGCAATGCACTTTATGCGCATAAACGCATCACGGGCATCACGGGCATCACGGGCATCACGGGCATCACGGGCATCACGGGCATCACGGGTTCCGCGGCACTACCGACGCTCCACACGTCACCCGAGTATTCAATTCCCCCTTCCTCACGTGCGCCGGCACCCCACCGAAACGCCCCCATCCAGACTAGCTACAATACGGGCCTCTCTCATCCTGGCCCGAATGATGATCACGATCTATCACAACCCCCGCTGCTCGAAGTCCCGCGAGACGCTCGCGCTGGTCGAGGCGCTGAACACCACCGGCACGCCGGTGAATGTCGTCGAGTATCTGAAGACGCCACCGACGGTCGAGGAACTGGAAACGCTGCATCGTCAGCTTGGTTGCCCGGTGCGCGACATGCTTCGCGATGGCGAGGAGCCGTACAAGACGCTGGATCTGGCCCGCGGGAGTCTGACCGATGCGGAGGCCTACGAAGCGATTGCCGCCCATCCGATTCTGCTGCAGCGTCCGATCGTCGTGTATCGAGGCAAGGCAGCCATCGGCCGGCCGCCCGAGTCGGTGCGTGTGCTGTTCGATTAATTGTTGTTCGGCGTATTTTTCTTATTGCGTCAGTCCGGCGCGAGCGTGCCGGATTGATCGACCGAATTCGCGTGCCGGGGCTCGCAGCGACAATCACCTAGCGTTGCGGATCGCCTCACCGAATTCACACACTGCCGCCGACCTCGCGCGCATCCTCGCCACCGGCGCCGCACTCGATGACCGCGAGCGACCCGAGCGACCCGAGCGACCCGAGCGACCCGAGCGACCCGAGCGACCCGAGCGACCCGAGCGACCCGAGCGACCCGAGCGACCCGAGCGACCCGAGCGACCCGAGCGACCCGAGCGACCCGAGCGACCC